>NZ_WKZK01000033.1:0-50459 GCF_009680135.1 Eubacterium sp. BIOML-A2 | reverse complement strand
GCACCGGGGTAAACTCATTGATGCTGTGTCCGTGAGGCAGTACGACGATCCCTCCCGGATGCTGGCCCGTACTTCTGCGGATCCCAGTGCATCCCACCGTAATTCTGTCAATCTCACACTTTCTTTTTCTGTGCCCGCGTTCCTCATAATAGTTCCTCACATAACCAAATGCGGTCTTATCTGCAAGTGTTCCGATAGTCCCGGCCTTAAACGTATGGCCTTCCCCGAATAGCACTTCCGTATACTTATGTGCCTTTGCCTGATAATCTCCCGAGAAGTTCAGGTCAATATCAGGCTCTTTATCGCCCTTAAAGCCGAGGAAGGTCTCGAATGGGATGTCAAATCCCGCCTTTATCAGCATTTCCCCGCAGTTTGGGCATATCTTGTCCGGCATATCGAAGCCGCAGCCCCCCGCATATGCCTTTACTTCCGGGGAGTCAAATTCATTATAGTGGCATTTCTCACAGTAATAATGCGGACTTAAGGGATTTACCTCAGTGATCCCTGACATTGTGGCAACAAAGGAAGAACCAACAGATCCACGGGAACCTACCAGGTATCCGTCGTCATTTGATTTCCATACCAGCTTCTGGGCAATGATATACATGACGGAGTACCCGTTTGATATGATCGAGTTCAGTTCCTTCTCCAAACGGGTGGACACCGGCTCCGGCAGGTCTTCGCCATAGATTTCATGAGCCCTGTTGTAACAGATATTCCTCAGATCCTGCTCCGAATTTGCGATCACCGGCGGACACTTATTCGGATTGATCGGAGATATTTTCTCAACCATATCGCAGATCTTGTTCGTATTCTCTATGACAATCTCTCTGGCCTTTGCTGAACCAAGATATTCAAACTCTTCCAGCATCTCCTCCGTTGTCCGCAGATACAGCGGCGCTTGTTCATCAGCATCACTGAATCCCTTACCTGCCATGATAATCCGACGGTACACCTCGTCCTCCGGATCCAGGAAATGCACGTCGCAGGTACCTACAACCGGCTTTTTGAACTTTTCTCCCAGTTCCACAATCTTTCTGTTAATCTCCTCTAAGTCCTCCGTAGTGTTGATATCCGGAAACTTGTCACTGACCATCATAAACCGGTTGTTGCCGAGTGGCTGGATTTCGTAGTAATCATAGAAATCTGCAAGTCTTGCGATGGACTCTGCAGACTTATTGTTCAAGACAGCCTGGTACAGTTCTCCAGCCTCGCATGCGCTCCCCACGATCAGCCCCTCCCTGTACCTGTTCAGCACACTTTTGGGGATCCTTGGCCTTCTTGCATAGTAGGTCAAATGGGACTCGGTAATCAGCTGGTAAAGGTTATACCGGCCGATATCATTTTTTATCAGTATGATGATATGATAGGTGGGCAGTTTGCGGATGGCATTCGGATTCATATCTCCAAACTGGTTCATTTCCTTTAAGGTTGTGATATTTTGTTCTTTCAGCATCTGGACAAACTTTACGAATATCTCCGCTGTAGCGGCAGCGTCGTCTACCGCCCGGTGGTGGTTCTCCAGGGAGATCCCCAGCGCCTTCGCCACCACGTTCAGCTTATACTTGGACAGTGTAGGCAGAAGTACCCTCGCCATAGCCACCGTATCCACATAAACAAAGTCCGGCTCTATATCCTGATATCTGCAATTCTGCTCGATAAATCCCACATCAAACCCCGCATTGTGCGCAACAAGCACCCCATCCGCCGCAAATTCCAGAAACTGCGGCAATATCGTCTCGATATCCGGATATCCCATCACCATTTCATCCGTAATGCTTGTGAGCTGTGTGATCTCAAACGGGATCGGCCTTTTGGGATTGACAAAGGTGCTGAACCGTTCCACAATCTCTCCATTTACAACCTTAACTGCTCCGATCTCAATTATTTTATCTTTAATAGCGCTAAAACCCGTCGTCTCCAGATCGAATACGATATATGTATCATCCAGCCGCTCATCCCCGGCATTCACCGCGATCTCCGTCAGATCATCTACAACATAGCCTTCCACACCATAAATCACTTTAAAAGGATCGTCCTTATCAAGTGTCTCGATAAAATGATTGGCATCCGGGAACGACTGCACAATGCCATGGTCTGTAATGGCAACGGCGGGATGCCCCCAGTCATGGGCACGCTTCACAATATCCTTTACCTCAGAAACCCCGTCCATATCGCTCATCTTTGTGTGACAGTGGAGCTCCACTCTCTTAACCTGGCTCAGATCCTTTCTTGTAACGGTAAAATCTCCGCTCTTTTTGATGCCTGTCACTGAGCCGATGGTCAGTTCCCCGTCAAATTTATCAATGGTTGTAATCCCCTTGATTTTAACGAAAACACCCTTTTTTAAATCCCCCAGCAGCTCCGGCAGCTGATCATTTCTGGTGAACATCTTCACCGTAATCGTATCGGTAAAATCCGTGACTGCAAACATCAGAATCGTCTTGTCATTTCTAATCTCTCTGGTGTCAAAATTAATGATCTTTCCGTGGACGGTAATCTCTCCCATCTCGGTAACAACCTGATCCAGTGTGATCGGCTCATCATCGAAATTCCTGCCGTATATCAGACTCGGGTCATCGCCTTGCTTAAGCGGCCTGTAGAAATCTTTTTTCTTGAAATCTTTCTTCTTGAAATCGCCTTTCTTCCCGGAGTCTCCCCGTTTTTCCTGGTTCCCCTCCTTTTTTTCTCTCTGGCCGCCAGCGCTGTCCTCTGCCGGTTCTTCGCCTCTCTGCTTTGCCCTGCGTTCAAATATGGCATTGATCTCCTGCTGGATCCTCTGCTCTTCATACTGACGGTCCTGCTCTCCCTGCGCCTCGCGGTACGTTACCCTGATGTCGGCTTTGATATGGAATCTCTTTTCATAGATTTCATGAAGCAGATCTACGATATACTCCCGTTTTCCTTCGGATACGATCGTATTGAGCATCTCCAGATACAGGATATCACTGCCTTCAAAGTGCATCTCTGCCTGTTCAAACATACTTGCCGCCAGCACGCTGTGCTGCTTCAGTTCCTGCACAATGCTTTCCCGGTATTCCATCATGAGCGTGCTCGCCGTGTACTGCTCGGACAACGCATACTGCTCTTCCAGGCGGATGGACACCCTCGTATTGCCAAAAAGCTGCTCTTTAATCTTCTGTTCCATCTGCCATATATGCTTTTTCTGGATCAGATGCCTGCTAAAAATGTGGACACGGAGAAAATCACGTTTTGAGTTCGTTGTGATCTTCGAGACCTCCACATCGCTAAAAAGCATCTTAATATCATTTTCCACTTTTAATGTTGGAAAAACATGAAAAAATATCTTTTCGTTCCCTATCTTTTCCAATTTAACAACTCCTGCCGCAAGGTTTCCAGAAGCTCCTCTTCCTTCACCTTTTTCACAATTTCACCTTTCCTGATCAGAAGGCCTTCTCCAATTCCCCCTGCAATTCCGATATCTGCCTCTTTTGCCTCACCCGGGCCGTTAACGACACATCCCATAACGGCAACCTTGATATCCAGAGGGATATCTGCCACCATATTCTCAACCTGGTTTGCAAGGCCGATCAGGTCAATCTTCGTCCGACCGCAGGTCGGGCAGGACACCACTTCGATCCCGCCTTTGCGCAGCCCCAGTGTCTTCAATATCAGCTTTGCAGTTTTTATCTCTTCCAGTGGATCTCCGGTCAAAGAGACACGGATGGTATCGCCGATGCCTTCGTACAGGATGATTCCCAGTCCTACAGAAGATTTGACATTTCCCGAGTAAACAGTTCCTGCCTCTGTGATCCCCACATGGAGCGGGTAAGGACACCTCGAAGCGATCCGTTCGTGGGCCTTCACACACATCATTACATCAGAAGATTTGATACTGACCACAAGGTTATCATACTCCATCTCTTCGATCATTCGGATCTTGTCCAGCGCACTCTCCACGATCCCCTCAGCGGTCACGCCGCCGTACTTCTCCAGCAATGGTTTTTCCAGCGAACCGCTGTTGACGCCCACCCGGATCGGCGTCTCATATTCCTTTGCCTTTTTCACGACGGCCTGCAGACGTTCCCTGCTCCCGATGTTACCAGGGTTGATCCGGATCTTATCTGCTCCGTTCTCGATCGCCGCAATTGCAAGCCTGTAATCAAAATGAATGTCTGCAACCAGTGGGATATGGATCTGTCTCTTAATCTCTTTTAAGGCATAAGCCGCCTCCATCGTTGGTACTGCGCAACGGATGATCTCGCAGCCTGCCGCCTCCAGCTTTCGTATCTGTGCGGCTGTAGACTCCACATCCTCGGTTCTTGTATTCGTCATAGACTGGATTGCAACCGGATGCCCGCCTCCAATAAGGACATCTCCTATTCTGACTGTTTTTGTCTTTTCTCTTAACATCTCCATCGTAATTATCCTTTCTGCACACACCGTCTTATCGTAGAAAAACAGGGAGTGAATTCCCTGTTTTCCGGTTACTTTTTATCAAATATCATCTGATCTCCATACTCTCTGTCGGTCAGTGTCAGTGTACTTTTTTCAATGTTGTAGTCATACGTTCCCTCCAGCGAATTCACTGCCGAACTTAATCCTTCTGCTGTAGCAGTTCCGTCCGATGCATCCGCTGCCTTTTGTACTGCCTCGTCATCCGACCGCAGTGTAAATGTCTTTGTATCTTTGTCAACACTATACCTCATCTTAACAGAGACGCCTTCGCTCTCGAACTCTTCCGGCCATTGAAGTACTGCGGTTCCATTCCCCCTGATCGACATAACCAGGCCGCTGTCCTCATGACTCCACTTGCCTTCCACTGGATTGGCAGTAAAAAGCTTTATCACGAAAAAGGCTGCTATGATGATGATCAGCACAGTTGTCACAGCCATTACAGCCCTCCAAATCCGGTTTCTTTTTTCTTCGTTATTCTTTGCGATCATGCATATACTTCCCTTCTTTTTCTCAATTTCATTATACGAATTTTACCGGTCTGTGTCAACGGGTATCACTTTTGCAGCAATTTGTTCAGTAATCAATACGTATCATATTGACACTTTTATTTTTCTTATGTTGATTTTTGACACAATTTGTCTATAAATTGTAACAAGCTGGTAAAATATACCATATTCCGGGAGGTGCCATCATGAAGTTTGCATCTACATTGAAACTACTAAGGGAACAAAATCATGTCACGCAGAAGGAACTGGCTGATTATCTGAAAGTGACACGCTCGACAATCGCAGGCTATGAGACGAAGGGCAAACAGCCGGATTATGAACGTTTGCTGCGCATCGCCGCATACTTCGGCGTATCAGCCGATTATCTGCTGACGGGTTCGAAGCTAGGGATTATCACAACCGCCAGTACTGCACCTGAAAGGGGGCGTGAGATCCTGATTTCTTATCTTCATCTTTCCGCGGAATCCCAACGGAAACTGGAAGAATATCTGCATCTGCTGATGCTGAAAGAACAAAATGAGGGAAAAGGACAGATGGAAGCGGGATCCTAAACCAAACCGGAAGTCAAAATATGTATTTCTGACAGCTCTGTTTCCTGTCTCAATACACATTTTGGCTTCCGGTTTTCTATCTGGTGATTTGAAACCTGTCACTTCCACATTTATGGGGATGCTTCTATAAAACTATCGTAACAGTTCAGGCAAGCCTGAACTGTTACAAATTATCTTATATAACTTTTCAGAAATGTGAAAAGTGCTTCCATCTCTTCTCTGGTTCCTACTGTGATTCGCAGATACTGCTCGATCCGTTCGCTGCCCCAGTACCTTACATAAATATTTTCTTTTTTCAGAGCAGCAAACAGTTTTGCTGCATCATAATCCGGGTGAGCTGCAAATATAAAATTAGCTTTTGCGTCGGGAAACTGAAAGCCCAGACTACTCAGCTCTTTCTTGGCCCACTCTCTGGTTTCTATGATACTTGCTGTTGTCATACCAAAATACACTTTATCTTTTACTGCTTCTGTCCCGCATACAAGCGACGGAAGATTCATGGTATAAGAGTTGAATGAATACTTCACATCATCCAGGTATTTAATCAAAGCCGGGCTGCTGATGGCATATCCGATTCGCATCCCCGCCATAGATCTCGCTTTTGAAAATGTCTGCACTACGATCAGGTTCTCGTACCTGTTCAAAAGTTCCAGCGCAGATCTTCCCGCAAAATCAATGTATGCCTCATCTACGATCACAATCACTTCCTGATTATGCTTTAGAATATCCTCAACAAACTCCAGATCCTCATAAACAGCCGTAGGAGCATTTGGATTGGGGAATATAATCCCTCCGTTTTCCTTATAGTAATCTTCCCTTCGGATACGAAAATCTTCATCCAGTTTCGGGCACTCATACGGGATGTGATAAAGCTCAGCCCATACTTTATAAAACGAATATGTAATATCCGGAAACAAAATCGGCTTTTTTGAATTGAAAAATGTCAAAAAACACATTGACAGTACATCATCAGAGCCAACTCCAACAAAGACTTGTTCACGGCTAACACCGTAATACTCTGCCAGTGCCTCCACAAGTGTGCCCGAGGCAGGATCCGGATAAAGACGCAGACGGTCTGTGTCCAGATGCTTCAACGCTTCAAGCACCCCCGGCGCCGGTGGATAGGGATTTTCATTTGTATTAAGCTTGATTACCTTTTCCTGTGGCTGTTCACCGGGAACATAAGGCTCTACTTTACGTATATTTTCTAACAACTTTGCATTTGGTTCCATTTTCGCTGCTCCTGTCCTATCTGTATTCTGCCGCCAGTTCCGCAAATTTAGGCAGGGAATTCACGATTGTCTCATAGGATACACAATATGCCAGCCTGACATAGCCAGGGCATGCGAATGAGGAGCCGGGCACAATCAAAATATTATACTTTTTCGCTGCGGCACAGAATTCTTTTTCATCTGCAACCGGTGATTTTACAAACAAATAAAAAGCGCCTTCCGGTTTGATACATTCAAAGCCTAATTCTTTTAAACCGTTATATAATGTTTCTCTGTTTCTATTGTAATAAGAAATATCTGTCTTTTCGTTCAGACATTTCTTAACCACCTTCTGCTGCAGGGTAGGCGCATTTACAAAGCCCAGAATTCTGGTCGCCACATTTGCTGCTCCGATCAGCTTTTCACTGTCAGCCGCCTCATCCGGAATTACCAGATAACCGATGCGCTCCCCTGGAAGGGAGAGGGATTTGCTGTAGGAATATCCTACAACCGTATTGGCATAATACTTTGTAAGATACGGAACTTCTACTCCGTCATATGCCAGTTCTCTATATGGCTCGTCGGAAATCAGATAAATCTCCGTCCCATATTCTTTTTGCTTTTCATCCATGACAGCGGCCATCTTACGAATGGTATCCTCCGAATAGACAACGCCGGTCGGGTTGTTCGGAGTATTTACAATGACAGCCTTTGTCTTCGGCGTGATTTTGGCTTCAAATTCATCCAGTTTTGGCTGGAATGTGGAGGTATCCGGAGAAATCTCCACAAGCACTCCGTCATAATTATTCGTATAACTCCTGTATTCGCCGAAATAAGGGGCGAACGCAATGACCTCGTCTCCGGGGTTCAGAAGCGATTTGAGAATGACATTCAGGCCGCCTGCCGCACCAACCGTCATTGTAATATTCTTAGATTCAAAATATGTACCAAATCTTTTATTTAAAGATTCTGCAATGGCCTGTCTTACATCCTCGTAGCCTGCATTACTGTTTGTATATCCATGAAGCACAACGGGGTTTTCTTCATCAAGCAGCTCGCGGATCGCGTCCTTTACCGCCTCCGGCGCGGGAACATTGGGATTGCCCAGGCTGAAATCATATACATTCTCCGCTCCGTAAATCCCCGCCAGACGGTTGCCTTCTTCAAACATTGCGCGGATCGCAGAACTGTTCGCGACCATATTTTCCATTTTTTTTGAAATCATTTTCCTCTCTCCATTTCTGATTTATTTTATATATGGACATCCGGGGATACCCTTCTGACAGTTCTGCGGAATAGCCGCAGAACTGAATTCGCTATTCGGTACCGCGGGCCGTCTTTTTAGTAACAACCCCTTTTTCTACCAGAAAGGCCGGCCTGTACGAAAGTTTTGCCTTCCTCAGCCCTTCCGCCCCCGTATCCTCCTCGCGGTTCACATATTTATAATCCATGCATTCGTGCAGCACAAACTGCTGGTTAATCATCGGATATGCACCGTCAATATCAGCAAATGCCTTTTCTATATGAACAACAAACGTATCCCCGCATACAGGTTCGCCAATCGTAAATGCGGCAATCTCTCCGTTCACCCTGAGAACACCGCCCCTCTGCCCAAGTTCCTTAAACAAACGCAGCGAATTCAGTGTCACGCACATCTCCGCATTCTTATCGGAATCCTCCTCACACCCATTCTGGTTACGCCATTTCAATGCCATCTGGAAACACTCTTCCTGGTTACTGTCATCCAGCGTCTCATAGCTCCAGTCCGGATTCGCCGTCTTAAACTTATTAATGTGGTTTCGTTTGCTGTGAAGCTTCTTGCCTGCCAGCGTCGCTAACTTTTCCGTTTCATACACATAATCCGCTTGATCCCGTTCATACTCAATCTGGTATTCACCGGGATACCAGCGATCCAACTGCGCAAAATTTTCTTCCGTCACGTTATATAGTTTAAACGGATATCCCTTCTCCACGCTGTATTTCATAAGAAATTCCAGTGCATTTTTAACGCACTGTGGTTCTCCCGCCGGATAAGCAAACGCAAGATCAAATTCATCGTCCTGAAATATCAGGGCATCCTCTATAACAGCATACTTAACATGGTAATGCCTGGACCAGAGGTACACGTTACTAAATGTCCTTTCGCAGCTCCTGCTAGGCGCCTTATAAAAATAAGAAGTAATGATCTCCCTGTCCTCCAGCTCCGGCCGTTTAAAATTTATATCGTCCATTCCTATCCTTCTCTTTCTGAATGTAATTACTAATAACCTTTTGTATAAACTTGTCTCACAGACAAATAATACTTTGATAGTATACCACATTTTTTCTTTAACTGACAATAAAAGCATAGATATTTTAAAAAATGGGATTTAGCGAGCTTTAGTCCAGGCGCGGAAGGGGACGCTTAATGACAGGGATGCCGGGGAGGGACTAGGGTTGTATATGGGAGAGAATTGGTGGTTCGTTTATATCGGCAAAACTTTTTTGAGTGCTTTTATATCTTTGACCACACTGGTCTGTAAGACTTTTCAGTGAAAGCCCCCGGAAGAACATACCTGTCAATGAGGCTAAGGCTCGTCCCTTAATTCCCGAACTGCATTTGGTACAGCCCCGCATATATCCCCCGTTTTCTCAGCAATTCTTCATGTGTCCCTTCTTCCGCAATCCCATGATCCGCCATGACCAGTATACGCTGTGCATTGCGGATCGTAGACAGCCTGTGCGCAATCACAAAGGTGGTTCTGTTTTTTGCCAGGTTCTCCATTGACTGCTGTACTACTTTTTCACTTTCATTGTCTAGCGCAGAGGTTGCTTCGTCAAAGATCAGCACTTCAGGATTCCTAAGGAAGACTCTGGCAATGGAAAGGCGCTGTTTTTGCCCTCCTGACAGTTTTACGCCCCGCTGTCCGATATCTGTATCGTAACCTTCGGGAAAACTCATGATAAACTCGTGGGCATTGGCATTTTTGGCCGCACGTACCACTTCTTCGTCCGTAGCCCCGGGTTTTCCGTAACGGATATTATCCATCACACTGCCCGAAAACAGATAGACATCCTGCTGTACGATTCCGATATGACTGCGCAGTTCTTCCAATTTGATATGCCTGATGTCCGTTCCATCCAGAAGGATCCCGCCCTCAGATACTTCATAGAAACGGGGGATCAGGCTGCAAAGCGTTGTCTTACCCACTCCCGACGGTCCTACCAGTGCTATATAGTCGCCTGCCTCTACTTTGAGATCCAGATTGTCCAGAACTTTCTCACTCTCATTTTCATAGTAAAAGGATACTTTTTTAAACTCAATGGTGCCTTTTACGTCTTTCAAGGAAACCGCATCAGGCTCATCGGCAATATCCGGAGCTATAGACAGGATTTCCAGAAATCTCTCGAAACCGGAATAGCCGTTCTGGAATTGCTCGGTGAAGTTCACCAGTTTCCTTACTGGTTCCGTAAAGTTATTAATATAAAGCAGAAATGTAATCAGATCCGTCACGGCAATCGAGCCATTGAGCATCAGGCTCACGCCAGCCAGCAGTACGACAACAGTAATCAGAGTACTCATTGCCCCAAGCCCGGAATTATAAATTCCCATGTACTTATAGCTCAGCTTCTTTGCCGCCACAAAATTCTCATTCCCTGCCTTGAATTTTTTCATTTCCATATTTTCATTTGCAAATGATTTTACGACACGGATACCCGAAAGACTGTCTTCAATCTGGCTGTTTATGTCTGCAATCTTCTCTCGGTTTCTTTTGAATGCAGTTTTCATTTTACCGTTATAATAAAAGGCGAATATCGCCATAACCGGAATAAATATAAAAGCGATCAAAGCCAGTTTTACATTAACAGTCAGCAGAATCACAAAGGAACCGATTATTTTAATAATAGATATCACAAGGTCCTCCGGTCCGTGGTGAAGCAGCTCACTGATATCGAACAGATCGCTTGTAATTCTGGAGAGCAGGTGGCCGACCTTCTGATTATCATAAAACGCAAATGTCAGCTTCTGATAATGGCCGAATATATCGCTGCGCATATCGGCTTCCATCTTTGCGCCCATCGTATGTCCGAAGTACGCTATGTAAAAATTGCAGAAGACTTCCAGTGCCACAAGCGCCAGCATCACAGCACCCAGAACCAGAATTGCATGTCTCGCATCGGCCCTGTCAAAATAAATAACGTCGTTTGTAATATATCGGACAATCATCGGAATGACCAGGGTCACAGCCGCTCCAAGTATGGCAAAAAACATGTCGCTGTAAAACAGCCCTTTGTAGGGCTTATAATAGGAAAATAATCTCTTCAGTTTTTCTTTCATGATCTTACCTCTCTCATTATAACAATTCGTATGTTAATCATATTACTCCAGTTCCTTCGTATCTGTAACCCCTTCATTTATATGTCCATGCTTCAATACAGTTATACGGCCCTGCATCCGCAGTATCTACGCCCTCAGGCTTATCGTGATACAGGAACTTCCTAAATCATAAAATCTTAATAAAATTCCCAAAGTATTTTAAGAAAAAGCTGAAATAATGAAACTAACGTAACAAATCAGGCAGGCCTGTCTGAACCGTTACAAACTAATGCATCGAAAATTTAGGTCAGTATAACAGTAAGTTAATTATTTTCGATGTACAAGCATCAAGGAGGAAACCGCTATGGCTGATATTATTATTACGCTCTATCCTATTTTATGTGTGCTGCTGCCCTGTCTTATCTATATGTTTATCCGGGCCCGCAAGCCCGGGAACCATCTGACTAAGGCTCATTTCATCTGGGTATTCCTGTTTGTGTTCTACCTCCATATGGTACTGGACACAACAGGGATCGGAACCATATGGGACATCGGCAAATACGACAGCATCCTTTCACTGGATAAGATCAACCTGATTCCATTTAACGATGGGCTGGAGCTTTCACAGATTTTGAATATCATCATGTTCATGCCACTTGGATTTCTCCTGCCGCTGCTCTGGAGCAATTACCGTACACTCCCCAGAGTCCTTCTGGCCGGAGCCGGCTATTCTCTTTCCATCGAAATCTGCCAGTTATTCAACAACAGGGTTACCGATATTAATGACCTGATCATGAACACTTTCGGCGCACTGGCCGGTTATTGCATCTGGATCGTATACCGTCGCCTGTTTTCCCGGACCGGCACGAGGAAAGAGCTCGCACTCTCCACACACGAACCAGCGGTTTATATGGTGCTGAGCGTACTTGCCGTATTTTTCCTGTGCAACTGGAGGTGGATGGTATATAAGTTGTATATGTAACAGAGCATACACATAAGAAACCTTTTTCAATCTGTACTAAAGTTTTCTGACGGCGCACAACTATAAGAGTCCGGCATCAGCTTATACCGCTGGTGCCGGACTCTGATTAATCCTGCTTAGTTACCATTCATATTCGCCAGTTTTGCTGCCTGGTCTGCAGCGGTCAGACTATCTATGATTTCATCCAGGTCCCCGTTTAGAATCGTATCCAGTTTGTGCAGCGTCAGCTTAATTCTGTGATCCGTAACCCGTCCCTGGGGGAAATTGTAGGTTCTGATCTTCTCAGAACGGTCCCCGGTTCCGACCTGGCTTCTTCTCGCCTCAGCCTCGGACGCCTGCTGCCTTTCCAGTTCCAGGTCATACAGCTTGGAGCGAAGCAGCCGGAACGCCTTTTCCTTGTTCTGCAGCTGTGACTTTTCGGTCTGGCTGTAAATCACGATCCCCGTTGGATAATGAGTCAGACGTACAGCGGAGTCCGTTGTATTGACGCACTGTCCGCCGTTTCCTGACGCACGCATAACGTCGATTCGGATATCCTTCTCCTCAATGACAACGTCCACTTCCTCTGCCTCCGGCATAATGGCAACCGTAATTGTGGAGGTGTGGATTCTGCCGCCGCTCTCTGTCTCCGGCACACGCTGTACACGGTGTACGCCGCTCTCATATTTCAAACGGGAGTATGCGCCCTGCCCGCTGATCATAAACACACACTCCTTGAAACCGCCGATTCCGTTTTCATTCAGGGAAATCATCTCCACTCTCCAGCGGCGTCCTTCTGCATAATGAACATACATACGATAGATCTCTGCCGCAAACAGCGCCGCCTCATCTCCGCCGGCTCCTGCACGGATCTCTACGATTACGTTCTTTTCGTCATTGGGATCCTTCGGAAGCAGCAAGATCTTCAGTTCCTGCTCGAGCTCTTCAACACGGGCTTTGGAATCATTGAGTTCCTCTTTTGCGAGTTCCCGCATCTCCTCATCAGATTCTTCATCCAGCATGATCAGGCTGTCCTCTATGTTCTGCTTACACTGCTTATATTCTTTGTATGCCTCTACGATCGGAGTCAGGTCACTCTGCTCTTTCATCAGTTTCCGAAATCGTTCCGGATCATTAGCCACACCCGGCTCCTGCAGTTCTCCCATTACTTCCTCGTAGCGGATCAGCAAATCTTCTAATCTGTCAAACATATTTCTCTATCCTTTCTCACAACTCACTTCATTCATCATACACGCCCGAAACGACCCGGTCAAGTCCTGCCAGATCCTTTTTTACGGCAACATGGGTATAGCCCGCCTCACACATCATGGATTGCACGGCCTCACCCTGATCGGCCCCGATTTCAAACAGAAGACATCCGCCGCTTACGAGAAAGCGCCTTGCCTTGTCCACAATCTCTCTGTAAAAATACAAGCCGTCCTCTTTGCCGTCCAACGCCAGAAGAGGATCATGCTGCCTCACTTCTTCCTGCAGGGTCTTTATCACATCGGTTCTGATATAGGGCGGATTGGACACGATCATCTGGTAGGTTCCCTCCACCTTGTCAAATAGATCGCTGTGCAGGAAATCTGCGCGGATATGGAGCGACTCCGCATTCTCCCTGGCTGTTTCCAATGCTTTCTCCGAGACATCCGTCCCTGTTCCTTGGATCCGCATCTTCTCTTCTTTTCTAATCTCATGCAGAATACTCAGCAGGATACATCCGGAACCGGTACACATATCGAGAAGACGGAATATTTTTTCATTCTTCCTGCAGATGTTTCCGGCGAGCGCACCGCATGACTTTTCTTTATATTTATGAATAAACCGGATGGCTTCCTCCACCAAAGTTTCCGTATCCTGTCTCGGAATCAGCACATGTTCATTCACCCGGAATTCCAGACCCATAAATTCCTGCGTTCCCGTCAGATGCTGCAGGGGGATCCTCTGCGCCCTTTTTTCTACAAATCCTATATACTGCTTTTCCTGTACCTCGGTCAGAATTTTATCCGGCATGGTATAATACATGGTCCTGCCGACACCGCTCACATGTTCCAGAAGATACCAGGCATCCAGGCGGGCATCTGTGATTCCGGCCTCTGTTAACAACGCTTCTCCCCTTTGATACGCTTCACGCAGTGTCATAAATGCTGCCCTTTGGCTGCGGCCCGGCCCGTCATATCATATTGTCCGGCCATCTGCCCGGATGCCACAACGGTTTTCATTACTTGATCCAGTGTCTTCTCATCTGGCGTGCCTGCCGGCAGCTGGGTACCGAAATTCTCCGCCAGATATGCCTTCCAGTCAAATACGGCTTCCACTGCACAAATCGCCACTTCAATCATACTGTCATCCGGCTCTTTCGTGGTCAGATTCTGCACCCACATTCCCGGCTTGCTCAGCAGGTTGATGAAATAATTATCACTGTTTCCGGCCAGTTTGATAATCTCATATGATACCCCTGCGATCAGCGGGAGAAGCGCGATACGCAGCACAACTCTCATAACCTGTGACTCTGCTGTAATAAAGAAGCAGAATATAATACTCACTATCATGACAAAGAACAGAAAGCTTGTGCCGCAGCGTTTATGCTGCTTGGAGCTTTTCCTTACGTTGTCTGTATTCAGAATAAGCCCATGTTCAATACAATTGATGCACTTATGTTCTGCGCCATGATACATAAATGTTCTCTGGATATCTTCCATCCTGGAGACGAGCAGAATATATCCCAGAAAAATGGCCAGGCGGATCACGCCTTCCAGAATGGTGATTACCCCTCTGGATGCAATGTGCTTCCGCAGTATATTGCTCAAAAAATAAGGAAGAACCATAAATATGGCAACCGCAAGAACTACGGAAAATGCAACCGTCAGATTCATAAACAGTTTATCCTGCTTCTCCTTCTTTGCAATTGCTTCCTCTGTCAGCTCCACCTCTGTCTCTTCTTCCTCTTCAAAAAAGCTCGCCGAAAACATCAGTGTCTTCATCCCCAGGACAAGGGAATCTACAAAATTGAAGATACCCCGTATAAAAGGAATCTTCATCAGCGGCTTACATGGAATTACACTCTTGTACTCCTGTATATCTACCGCGATCTCTTTATCAGGTTTCCTGACCGCCACCGCATACTGATTACCATTCTTCATCATGATGCCTTCCAAAACTGCCTGTCCGCCTATGTTCGATGACTTCATGCGTCCTCCTGTCTTCTGTACCAGAAAAGGGTCAGTTCCTTCTTCTCCGAAGTTGCTGACCTTCTGATCAAATCTGCATATATAGTTACTTGTAAGGAACTGCCCGGAAATCACTTGCGCAATTTGCTGAGCAAAGTGTACATGTGATTACAGACAGTCCTTTACCCAAGAACAGGCTGAGATATCTCACCTCAGCCTGCAATAAGTCATTCCTATTTAATACCATATTTTTTGTTGAACTTGTCAACACGTCCGCGAGCCTGATTTGCTTTCTGCTGTCCAGTGTAGAATGGATGGCATTTGGAACAGATTTCCACGTGAATATTCTTGTTTGTTGAGCCTGTTACAAATGTGTTGCCGCAGTTGCAAGTTACTGTCGCCTGATGGTACTCTGGATGGATTCCTTCTCTCATGATTTTCACCTCTCTATTTTAATATATAGTCATTATAATCTCTAAACAGCTTTGTTATTGTATCATAAGATTTATGGTTTTGCAAGCTATTTTTCAGAATAAACAAATAAAATAGGACAAGTCTTTTTTGTATATCCGGTTTGTGATATAATTCCCATGTTTGATTTATCATTAATGACATAAGGAGTTGCTCATATGGATATCACTACCCCAATTATCGAACTTTCCGCTTCCACATTTCTAATCGTATGCCCCTTTCTTTTTCTTGCCGGGCTGGTAGATGCAATCGGAGGCGGCGGTGGCCTGATCTCTCTGCCCGCCTATCTTATCGCGGGACTTCCTCCTCATATGGCGGTTGCCACCAATAAGATGTCTTCCACCTGCGGAACCACGCTTGCCACAATACGTTTTATGAAAAACGGGCTTGTCAGCTTCCGGCTGGCCATTCCTTCCGTGATTGCCGCAATTGCGGGCTCTTCAATCGGTGCACATATTTCCATGATCGTACCGGAGAAGATCATGCTGTATGTACTCATTGGTATACTGCCAGTATCTGCATTCCTGGTGCTGAATAAAAAGCTGTTCCATGATAAAGGAAGCGATTCTGTTACGCTGGACAAAAGAACTTACATAACCGCAGTCATTGCTGCTTTTATCATCGGTATCTATGACGGATTCTATGGGCCGGGTACGGGTACGTTTCTGATCATCGCTTTTACCGTATTTGCTAAGCTCAGTATTAAAACCGCCAACGCACAGGCAAAAGTAATTAATCTGACGACGAATATTACATCCCTCATTATCTTTCTGCTAAATGGCCAGGTACTGATCCCCGTTGGGATCGCAGCCGCACTGTGCAATATGGCCGGCGGCTACCTGGGTGCAGGAATGGTTATGAAAAATGGCGCTAAAATCGTAAAACCAAGCATTCTGCTAGTGCTTTTCCTATTGCTTCTGAAGGTACTCAATGTATACTAGAACTGCGCTGCGTAAATTCCTTTGATATGGTATTCGCTGTCTGGACCAGCGTAGCCTTATGCCATTGCTATAGAAATTTCTTTTTGATCACAACCTGGACAAGATCTGCATTGCTCTTTGTCTGTGAGAACATATTCAGTAGGTTGTCCACGGCTTCTTCCGCTTTCAGGCCGTTCATTGCCCTGCGGATAATATAGACTGCATCCTGTTCCTCTCTGCTGAGCAGGAGGTCTTCCCTTCTGGTTCCTGATTTTGGTATGTCTATCGCCGGGAATACCCTCTTCTCCTGGAGTTTTCGATCCAGCACCAGTTCCATATTGCCGGTTCCCTTGAATTCCTCGTATACCACATCGTCCATCTTACTCCCTGTTTCCACAAGTGCAGTAGCCAGGATCGTAAGGCTGCCGCCTTCTCTCATATTTCTGGCTGCACCGAAAAACCGCTTCGGCATATGAAGCGCTGCCGGATCAAGACCGCCGGAAAGTGTTCTCCCTGATGGAGGAACCGTCAGATTGTATGCACGGGCAAGCCTTGTAATACTGTCCAGAAGGATCGTAACATCCTTGCCATGCTCAACCAGCCTTTTTGCGCGCTCAATCACCATCTCGGATACCCTTTTATGATGCTCCGGAAGTTCATCAAATGTAGAATAAATGACTTCTACATTCGGTCCTGCGATCGCCTCACGGATATCTGTTACTTCCTCCGGGCGCTCATCAATGAGCAGAATCAGCAGATGCATATTCGGCTCACGCTTTTGTACAGAGAGCGCCACTTCCTTCAGCAGGGTCGTCTTTCCGGCCTTCGGGGGTGACACGATCATCCCCCTCTGCCCTTTTCCTATAGGAGAAAGCAGATCTACGATACGCATAGCTGTAGAACATCCCGGTGTCTCCAGGCGCAGCCTCTGATTCGGGAAGATCGGAGTCAGGTCCTCAAAATTATTTCTCTTCATTGCCTCCGACGGCCTCATGCCATTGATGGTGGAAACATACAAAAGGGCGCTGAACTTCTCCGACTGTGTCTTAATTCGTGTATTTCCGGAAATGATGTCACCGGTTTTCAGATTAAATCTCCTGATCTGTGAAGGGGATACGTAAACATCGTTTTCTCCCGGCAGGTAGTTCTCGCATCGGATAAATCCGTATCCGTCCGGCAGAACCTCCAGAATCCCGTTGGCTGACTTACCGCTGTCCAGCTGTTCAATATCCGTGCCTTCCTTCTTTTCTTTCAATTCTTCTTTTACTTCTTCCTTGGCTTCTGCCCTTGCTTCTTCCATCTTCTCTTTCTCATCCTGAGCCAGCATAGCGTCAATCAGCCCGCTTTTTTTCATAGCTGATACACCTTTCATTTTTCGTGCTTTTGCCAGGTCTTTTAATGTTGCAAGCGGCAGAGATTCATATTTTTCTCTCGTCATAATACTTTAATTCCTTTCTCAATAAATATATGGCTTTTCTACAGTATTCTTTTGTTTCAATCCACGCCCGGTAATTTCACAGAGTACGTGTACATCCAATACAGATGCGTAGATTGATCTCATGCCAGTGGGAGATAGTGACTCCTCTCCTGCCCAAACTGTCGTTAATCTTGTTTTTCATGATTCATCTCACCGTCTATAGCGGCGGGAAAATCCTCATCTTATCTTGTTAAATTTTACGGGAGCCTTTAGTCTGAAACGACTTGTCCGAATTCAGGCGTCTGCCTGTATCCTCAAAGATATACTATTCCTATCCGCACTCGGTAATTCTATAGAGTACGACTGCATCTTCCATCGATGCGTAGATTCATCTCATGTCAGTGGGGGATACCGATTCCTCTCCACCCAACACTGCCGTTAATCTTGTTTCCCGTGATTCATCACTCCACTTATAAAGGGGATGAATCCTCACTTGACTTGTTAAATCTGTAGCTATTATACATCATCTTCCACCAAAAAGAAAGAGTTTTTTTAGGGGGCTTGCGGCTAACACTTCATGGAACGTCCCAGTCCGCCAACGAGACTAAATCTCGTTACTATAGCAATCCTGCCTTGCGTTGCTTTTATAAGAGTGTTATTATATTGGACAGATAGCAAGAATCTATAAGAATATGAAGATACAGCGAGGTAAGAAAGATGACAAACAGTGAAAAAGCATTGCAGATGCACGAAAAATGGCAGGGTAAGATCGAGACTACGGCTAAGGCTCATGTGAACTCCCGCGAGGATCTTGCCATTGCCTATACTCCTGGTGTTGCAGAACCCTGTAAGGCAATCGAAGAGGATCCGGAAGATGCTTATAAATACACGATAAAATCTAATACGATTGCAGTTGTCTCCGATGGAAGTGCGGTTCTTGGACTCGGCAATATCGGCGCCCTGGCTGCAATGCCTGTTATGGAGGGAAAGGCCGTTCTTTTTAAGGAATTTGGCGGTGTCAATGCGGTTCCGATCTGTCTTGATACCCAGGATACCGAAGAGATCATTAAGACTGTAGTTCACATTGCTCCCGCATTTGGCGGCATCAATCTGGAAGATATCGCGGCCCCGCGCTGCTTCGAGATCGAGGAGCGTTTAAAAGAGCTGCTGGATATCCCTGTTTTCCATGATGACCAGCACGGGACGGCTATCGTTGTCCTGGCCGGTATTATCAATGCGCTGAAAGTCACCGGAAAGGTCAAAGAAGAATGCCGCGTGGTGATTAACGGTGCGGGATCTGCCGGTGTTGCTATCACCAGGCTTTTGCTTACATATGGTTTCCGTCATGTTACCATGTGTGATATCAATGGTATGATAAGCAAGGCCTCCCCTGATCTGAACTGGATGCAGCAAAAGATGGCAGAGGTTACGAATCTGGAAGGACGGACAGGTACGCTGGCCGATGCGCTTCAGGGTGCAGATATATTTGTAGGTGTCTCTGCACCTAATATTGTGACAAAAGAGATGGTGGCCTCTATGAATAAGGACGCAATTCTTTTTGCAATGGCGAACCCGGTACCGGAGATCATGCCGGATCTTGCAAAGGAAGCCGGTGCAAAAGTCGTTGGAACCGGACGTTCAGATTTTCCGAACCAGGTGAATAATGTGGTAGCTTTCCCGGGTATATTTAAGGGTGCCCTGGAGGGGCGCGCGTCCCAGATTACGGAGGATATGAAGCTGGCTACTGCCAAGGCAATCGCCGGGCTTGTTGCGGAGGAAGACCTGAATGAAAACAATATCCTGCCGGAAGCTTTTGATCCGCGCGTAGCCGAGGCGGTGAGCAAAGCAGTAAAGGAACTGATATAGATGATGCGCTGGGGGGAAAAGCGTTACCACTCCATGGACTATGACCTGAAACAGGCCTATGGAGAAAAGGTATATAAGATCACCCTGGACGGCGGCATGACCTGCCCGAACCGGGACGGCACTTTAGGGCACGGAGGCTGTATCTTCTGCAGCGCCGAGGGCTCCGGGGACTTCGCCGGCTCAAGAGCCTGCTCCGTCACAGAGCAGATTGCCGCCGGAAAGCAGGCCCTGAATGGGAAACGTCCGGTTCACTCTTATATCGCATACTTTCAGGCATTTACCAATACCTATGCTCCGGCACGCCGTCTGGAAGAGCTGTACATGCAGGCCATTGCAGATCCTGATGTCCGAATTCTTTCTATTGCCACTAGGCCCGACTGTCTGGGCCCTGACGTCTTGGAACTGTTAGACAGAATCAACCGGATCAAACCAGTATGGGTGGAACTGGGGCTTCAGACAATCCATCCAGCAACTGCAGCGTACATCCGGAGGGGATATGACCTGCCTGTCTTTGAAAGTGCAGTCGGTGCTCTCAGAAGCAGGGACATTGCCGTGATCGTCCACACCATCCTCTATCTGCCAGGCGAGACCAGGGAGCAGATGCTGGAGACACTGGATTATCTGAACCACATGGATATACAGGGCATAAAGC
Organism: Eubacterium sp. BIOML-A2; assembly: GCF_009680135.1. Lineage (NCBI taxonomy): Bacteria > Bacillati > Bacillota > Clostridia > Eubacteriales > Eubacteriaceae > Eubacterium > Eubacterium sp. BIOML-A2. The sequence continues at coordinate 30,015 of NZ_WKZK01000033.1, read as the reverse complement.
TGCAGCTTCTGCATATTTTAAAAGGAACGGATCTTGCCCTGGAATATGAACAGCATCCGTTTTACGTCCCCGGGATGATGGAGTATATTCAATTTTTGGGCACATGTATCTCGCATCTCAATCCCCGGATCGCAATACACCGTCTGACCGGCGACGGTCCCAGCGATCTTCTGGCTGCCCCGCTTTGGAGCAGCAATAAAAGAACTGTCCTGAATACCCTGCACCGTTATCTGAAGGAGCAGGACATCTGGCAGGGAAAGGAGTATTATGACTGAAACATTTACCCTATATAAGTTAATCGTATTATACATGCTGGAGAAAGTAGATTTTCCTCTGACCACATCCCAGATTTCGGAATTCATTCTGGACAAGGGTTATACTACTTATTTTAAGCTGCAGGAAGCGCTGTCGGAGATGGTGGAATCCGGGCTGCTCCGGGTAGAGACCACTCACAACCGTACGCTGTACCACCTGACGGAAAATGGAGCGGAGACAATCCAGTTCTTCAAGAATAAGATCTCAACCGCAATACAGAACGATATTGATGAGTTTTTAAAAGAAAAAAAGTATGACCTAAAAGAAGAAGTCGCTATCAAATCAGACTATTACCTGAATACAAACCATGAATATGAGGTGCGCTGCCAGATCGTGGAAAATGGCTTCAGCCTGATTGATCTTAAGATCACTGTCCCGACGGAGATCGAGGCCGAAACCATTGCCAGCAACTGGTCAAGGGAGAGCCAGAAGATCTATTCCTCACTCCTGTCTCAGCTTCTCTAAATATTCACGTATCGTTTTTTCGTATCCAAGGACGCCCGGTTCATAGAATCTGGCGTCTTTTATTTCGTCCGGAAGGTACTGCTGCTTTACGTAATGCCCCGGATAATCGTGTGCGTATTTGTACCCTACTCCGTGCCCCAGCTTCTGTGAACCTTTATAGTGAGCATCCTGCAGATGGGCGGGAACCGTTGTCTTCTTCTGGCGGACACATTCTGTTGCAGAGAAAATGGCATTGGTGGCGGAATTACTCTTTGGTGCGGATGCAACATAGGTCACTGCCTGCGCGAGGATGATCTGCGCCTCCGGCATCCCGATGCGTTCTACCGCCTGTGCTGCAGATACCGCAACCGTCAGCGCCATGGGGTCCGCATTTCCCACATCCTCCGAGGCACAAATCATAATCCGCCGCGCGATGAACTTGATGTCTTCCCCTGCATACAACATTTTTGCAAGGTAATAAACGGCAGCATCGGGGTCTGACCCCCTCATGCTTTTTATAAATGCAGAGCTTGTATCATAATGGTTATCTCCCGTCTTGTCATACCGCACAACACGCTTCTGGATACACTCAGAGGCCACATCCAGCGTAATATGGATCACCCCGTCCGCCCCTCTTTCGGTGGTCAGGATTCCCAACTCCACCGCATTCAGTGCATTTCTCGCATCACCGCCCGACACATCGGCCAAAAACTCCAGCGCCTCCTCCGTGATCTCTGCCTTGAAAGTTCCCATCCCCTTCTCTTTATCATAAACGGCGCGTTTCAGCAATGTCTTTATATCTCCGCGGCTCAAAGACCGCAGCTCAAACACACTGGACCTTGAAAGCAGGGCTCCGTTTACCTCAAAGTAGGGATTCTCTGTCGTCGCCCCGATCAGCGTGATGGTTCCGTCCTCCACATAAGGAAGCAGGTAATCCTGCTGCCCTTTATTAAATCGGTGGATCTCATCGATAAAGAGGATGGTCTTCTTCTGGTACATGCCAAGAAGCTCTTTTGCCTCTTTTACCACCTCTTCCATATCCTTTTTTCCGGCAATTGTGGCGTTGATCTGCTTAAACTGGGCGCTTGTTGTATTGGCTATTACTTTGGCCAGCGTTGTTTTTCCGGTGCCAGGAGGTCCGTAAAATATCAAGGAACCCAGCTTGTCCGCCTTGATTGCACGGTACAGCAGTTTGTCCTTTCCGATAATATGCTGCTGCCCTACCACCTCTTCCAGAATAGACGGCCGCATTCTGGATGCCAGCGGCGCTTCCTTCTCCTGATTTGTCTCTCTCATATAATCAAATAAATCCATTCTTTTTCCACTGCTTGACAATCCGAAACAGACCATCAGGCTTTTCCTTTCTCAATGATATCCCGCAGGGCCTCCCCCGCAATCAGAAGCCCTGCAGCTGGGGGCACAAAAGAGATGCTGCCCGGTATGCTGCGGCGCTGCCCTTTGTCCTCCCCGGTATCCCTTTCGGATGTATCAATCGGTTTTTCTCTGGAATACAGTACTTTCAAGTGATAGATCCCCCGGGCTTTGAGCTCTTTTCTCATCACCTTGCACAGCGGACACACGCTTGTTTTGGACAAATCTGTGATCTCAAACATCTCCGGGTGCAGTTTATTTCCTGTCCCCATGCTGCTAATGACCGGGATATCCAGTCTCAGCGCCAGTTCCACCAGCGCCAGCTTGGCAGTAACTGTATCTATGGCGTCGATGACATAATCCGGCTTCTCCTCAAACAATGCTTCCAGATTGTCCGGAAGCACAAACATCTCATATGTTTTTACGCAGATCTCCGGATTGATATCCCTGATCCGCTCCTTCATAACTTCTGTTTTATATCTTCCGATGGTACTGTGATAGGCAATGGACTGCCGGTTGATATTGGTCAAAGAGACGGTGTCATTGTCGATCAGCGTCAGACGGCCGACACCGCTGCGCGCAAGTGCTTCAATGCAGTGTGAGCCCACTCCCCCTACGCCGAATACCATGACAGACGCCGCCCTCAGCCGCTCCATCCCGATTTTTCCAATCAATAATTCCGTCCTGGAATATTCATTTAACATCTTTTCCTCCATAAACTGCAGCTTTGCTGCAGCCCCTCAACAGGGCTTGTATCCCAACTGCCCCGGGGTTACGTTTATTCTGCATGTCAGTCCAGCATCAGCTCATCCACGGTTACAAACTCATACCCCTCTGCCTGAAGCAGATCGATGATGCGCAGCGCCGCTTTTACTGAGCTGTCGTAACAGTCATGCAACAGAATAATATCATTTTCCTGCGCTTCCGTCACTACTTTATTGACAATTTCATCTACATTTTCCGTAGCCCAGTCCAATGGGTCAATGCTCCACATCACTGGCAGCACATGGATCTTCTTTTCCAGCGCTTTCTGCCATAGGCCAAACGGAGGGCGCATAAACTGCACTTCCTCACCCGTAATGTTTTCGATGGCCTCATTGGTGAGCATTAGCTCCTGGTAGGCCTCGTCGTTGCTTACCTTCGTAATTTCCACATGGTGATATGTATGGTTCCCGATCAGGTGCCCTTCTTCATACATACGCTTTACAATCTCACTGCCGCCTTCCTTTTCTATGTTCTGCCCAATCAGAAAGAAAGTTGCCTTCACGCCCCTTTCCTTCAGCCCATCCAGAAGCCGGGGCGTGTAGACGGTGCTTGGCCCGTCATCAAAGGTAATGGCAATTTTCGGCTTTTCCATTATAGAATCCGCCACATAGGCGGATGCATTGGCATATGCGGTTCCCGGCGCCTCCCCTTCCGCCTGCTTTCCAATTGTAAACAGGGACGGGCAGACCGCTCCCAGCAGCAGAAGCACGTATACAAAACCGGCTCCCTGCATCATTCTTTTTAAACACAAACAGCACACACCCCTTTTTTAACGATTCTTTTATATATATGCATTGTACTTAAATTTTATTGATGTTATAATGAACACGTTCTACATATGAGGAGGTTGTATTTAAAATGGAAAAAACACCACAAGCGGAAAATAAAATGGGCGTTATGCCCGTTCCAAAATTATTAATCACCATGTCCCTGCCAATGATTATTTCTATGCTGGTACAAGCGCTCTACAATGTCGTTGACAGCGTGTTTGTCGCACAGATCAATGAGGAGGCCCTGACGGCGGTTTCCCTTGCGTTTCCTGTGCAGAATCTGATGATAGCTATAGCCGCGGGCACCGGGGTCGGCATCAACGCCCTCCTGTCCAGGAATCTTGGGGAGAAAAATCTTGAAGGGGCAAATGCTGCCGCTAAAAACGGAATCTTTCTTGGCATGATCAGTTATATTGTCATGGCGGTCATCGGTCTGGCCGGCTCCCATTTTTTCTTTACCGTCCAGACAAAAGATCCGGTCATTGTTCTCTACGGCACCCAGTATATGCTGATTATAACCGTTGTCTCTGTGGGGATATTTATGCAGATCACTTTTGAACGCCTGCTCCAGTCCACAGGCAAGACGATTTACAACATGATCACCCAGGGAACCGGTGCGATTATCAACATTGTCCTGGATCCGATCCTGATCTTCGGAATGTTCGGCCTGCCGCGCATGGAGGTCGCAGGCGCGGCTCTGGCTACCGTGATCGGACAGCTGGTAGCGGTCTGCATGTCCCTTTATTTTAACTGTAAAAAGAATACGGAGCTGGATCTGAATATGAGGACTTTCCGGCCCAATAAGACAATTATTGCCACTATATATAAGGTTGGTGTTCCTTCGATTATCATGCAGTCCATCGGTTCCGTCATGGTATTCGGGATGAATAAGATCCTTCTGATCTTCTCGTCCACTGCCGCAGCCGTATTCGGCGTGTATTTCAAGCTGCAGAGCTTTATCTTCATGCCCATATTCGGCCTGAATAACGGCATGATCCCCATCATAGCATACAACTACGGGGCAAAGAAAAGGGAGCGAATCATGGCTACCATCAAAATGAGCGTCCTGATTGCCGTAGGGATCATGCTGGTGGGGCTGGTCGTGTTCCAGATTTTCCCTGTACAGCTTCTGGAAATTTTTGATGCTTCCGAAAACATGCTTGGAATCGGTGTGCCTGCACTGCGCATCATCAGTCTGAGTTTTATCTTTGCAGGATACAATATTATCATCATCTCCGTTTTCCAGGCGCTCGGGAACGGGGTTTACAGTCTGATGGTCTCCGTAATTAGACAGCTTTTTGTCATTCTGCCTGTGGCTTATCTGTTTGCAAGAGTGTTCGGTCTTTCCAGAGTCTGGTGGGCAATTCCGATTGCAGAGATTGTAGCCGTTACGGTCACCACACTGATGTTCAGGCGCATTATACGGCTGAAAATCAAGCCGCTCGAGGAGCCTCGGCTGAACGGGGAACTGATAGCAGGATAGGACTAGCCTCGTCTGTACTCGGTGGGGCTGACCAGCATCTGTTTCTTAAATGCTTTTGAGAAATAGAGATTATTCTCAAATCCAACAGAATATGCGATTGCAGCAATAGACAGGCTTGTCTCCTTCAAGAGGAGGCAGGCCTGTTTTACTCGGAAACTGCTCAGATACTCCTTGGGGGACTGCTGTTGGCAGGCCTGGAATGAGCGGTACAGATGGCTTCTGCTGATCCCCACATAGGCCGCCACATCTTCCACCGTGATAGGATAGGAATAGCTGGTTGATATATAAGCCTTTGCCTTTTCCACATAGGAGAGCTGAATATCCCTGGCTGGTGCCCTATTGCCCGAATAATGCATAAATGTGGAGAGCAGCGTGTACAGGGCGCCTGTCATGGCTACAGCCGCTTCATGGCTGTTCCCCTTCACCTCATAGATTCTGCTCAGCTGGCCCTGCAGAATCTTTCTGGGCGGACCTCCGTTCTCTATGAATGGTTTTTCTTTTGTGAAATCAGTTGCACGGATAATCGGCGCAGCATCGGTCCCCATAAATCCTACCCAGGCATATTCCCACGGATCTTCACGGTCCGCATAGTATCTGACCTCCGTATCCGGATACAAGATAAAGGTATCGCCCTCCGCCAGCCTGCTGGTGCTGCCATTTACGCTGTAGAACCCGCTTCCCGAGATAATATGGTGGATACAGTAATGGTCCCGCACTCCCGGCCCCCACTGATAACCCGGCCCGCATTTCTGATGGCCCACATTATAGACTGATAAGGAGGTCAGCAGGTTTTCATCTGCTTTATAAGAATACTTATAGGTTCCTTCCAACATCAATCTCCCCTTTCGTCTAAGATTTCATCCTTTTTCTGATACCTTTATTCCCTTCTCTTATTATATCCTCCTTTCGATTCCCATGCAACATTATTACATATATCTGCACGGATTTTTTATATACATCCCATCCCTTTTTCGCTATAATAGGGGCAGGATAAAGAAGAAACCAGATGTTACTATTCACGGTACATAGGCCGTGAATAGTAACAACCAGAGAATGTATTATACATAGACGAAAGTGAGGCAGTATCATGAAAGACAAATTATTCGCAAAATTCAAAGAATTCTTCGGAAGCACTGAGGGTGCAGGATTTTACTTTTCGCCAGGGCGTGTGAACCTGATCGGAGAACACACCGACTATAATGGAGGCCATGTTTTTCCCTGTGCGCTGACCCTCGGCACCTATGGCATTGCCAAAAGACGTACTGACAGATCCATGCACTTTTATTCCATGAACCTGGATAGCTTCGATGTGGTGGAAGCATCTCTGGACGATCTGACAAACAAAGCTTCCTATGGCTGGGCTAACTATCCCCTCGGCGTTATATGGGCCTTCGCCCAAAAGGGCATCACACTGGACACTGGTTTTGACATGGTGATCTGGGGCAATATCCCGAACGGTTCCGGTCTCTCCTCCTCTGCTTCCCTGGAAGTGCTCACGGGCGTCATTCTGACCGATCTCTTTTGTATTGAACGCTTCAGCATGACCGATCTTGCACTCATTGGGCAGTATTCCGAGAATAACTTCAACGGCTGCAACTGCGGTATCATGGATCAGTTTGCCGTAGCCATGGGCAAAAAGGATCATGCCATTTTCCTGGATACCGCGACCCTGAATTACGAGTACGCCCCGGTTGAACTGGAAGATGCCAAAATCATTATCACCAACAGTAAGGTAAAACACAGCCTGGTGGATTCCAAATACAATGAGAGGCGCCAGGAATGTGCCGATGCACTCGCAGCGCTCCAGAAGGAGCTGGATATCAATACGCTCGGCGACCTGGATATGGATACCTTTGAAAAATTCAAGGAGGTCATCCCTGACCCGGTCAAAGTAAGGCGCGCTAAACATGCCGTTGCTGAAAACCAGCGCACCATCGAGGCTGTCAAGGCGCTGAAAGAAGGAAATATCACCCGTTTTGGGGAGCTGATGAACCAGTCCCACATATCTCTGCGGGATGATTATGAAGTGTCCTGCGAGGAAATCGATATTCTGGTCGACCTGGCATGGAAAGTTCCCGGCGTGACCGGTTCCCGTATCACAGGCGGCGGTTTCGGCGGATGTACGGTCAGCATCGTGGAAAACAGCGCAGTAGATGAATTTATCAAGGCTGTGGGCAGGGGCTATCAGGAAAAAACTGGCGGCGAAGCGGAATTCTATATTGTAGAAATCGGCGGCGGGGCCCGCAGGATTCCGTCTTAGGTAACCTGGAAACAAGATCAGAAAGGTGGAAATGAAATGTCTGTATTAGTATTAGGAGGAGCCGGATATATCGGTTCCCACACAGTGTATGAACTTATTGACAAGGGAGAGGATGTCGTCATTGCGGATAATCTGGAAACAGGCCATATCGAAGCGGTTCATCCCAAAGCGCGCTTCTATCAGGGAGACATCCGGAACCGTGTTTTTATTGATTCCGTTTTTGAAAAGGAAACCATCGACGCGGTCATCCATTTCGCAGCGAATTCCCTGGTAGGTGAAAGCATGGTTGATCCGCTAAAATATTATGATAACAATGTTTGCGGCACTAAAGTGCTATTGGAGTCCATGATTGCCCACAATGTCAAGAAAATTGTCTTCTCTTCCACTGCTGCTACCTACGGAGAGCCGGAAAACATTCCGATCCTGGAAGATGATAATACCTGTCCCACCAATACATACGGTGAGACCAAGCTGGCTATGGAAAAAATGATGATGTGGACAGATAAGGCTCATGGCCTCAAATTTGTTGCGCTGCGCTATTTCAATGCCTGCGGTGCTCATAAAAGCGGCTGTATCGGTGAAGCACACAGCCCGGAGACCCACCTGATCCCGCTGATTCTCCAGGTTCCGCTGGGACAACGCGATTATATCAGCATTTTCGGAGATGATTATGACACAAAGGATGGCACCTGTATCCGGGATTATATTCACGTAACCGATCTGGCACAGGCCCACATCCTGGCGGTAGAGTATCTAATGAACGGCGGGGAGAGCAATACTTTTAATCTCGGCAATGGCGTTGGCTTTACCGTAAAGGAGGTCATTGAAACCGCACGCAAAGCCACAGGTCTGGAAATCAAGGCACAGACTGCGCCGAGACGCGCCGGAGATCCGGCAAGGCTGATTGCCTCCAGTGAAAAGGCAAAGAAAGTACTCGGCTGGAAACCAGAGCATGCGGATCTTGAAGAGATCATCTCTTCTGCCTGGAAATGGCACAGCACCCACCCCACAGGATTTGCCGATGGCAGGAGGGACGCTTCATGTTAAGTAATTCTATAAAAAAGCTGGTTCAGTATGGAATTCAGACCGGCCTGACTCCGGAATGCGAACGCGTTTACACAACGAATCTGCTGCTGGATCTGTATCATGAAGACGAGTATGAAGATACTGACTGCGATCTTTCCGGCATTGTCCTGGAGGATGTGCTCAGAAACCTTCTGGACGAAGCATGCAGCCGCGGCATCATAGAAGACAGCATCGTATACCGCGATTTATTTGATACTAAACTGATGAACTGTCTGCTGCCCCGCCCCGCCCAGATCCAGAAAAAGTTCTGGGAACTGTACGAAACCTCACCTGTGGCTGCCACAGACTATTATTATAAGTTCAGCCAGGACAGCGATTATATCCGCCGCTACCGCGTGGCAAAGGACATGAAATGGACGGTTGATACCCAATACGGCACACTGGATATCACGATCAACCTATCCAAACCGGAAAAAGACCCCAAGGCCATCGCTGCAGCAAGGAACGCCAAGGCTTCCTCCTATCCGAAGTGCCTGCTTTGCATGGAGAATGAGGGGTATGCGGGACGTACCAACCATCCGGCCCGCGAAAATCACCGGATTATTCCGGTCACTATCAACGACAGCGGCTGGGGCTTTCAGTACTCCCCCTATGTTTATTACAACGAGCACTGCATCGTATTGAACGGCGAACATGTTCCCATGAAGATAGAAAAAAACACCTTCCGGAAGTTGTTTGATTTTGTCAAATTATTTCCACATTATTTTCTTGGTTCCAACGCCGACCTGCCGATCGTAGGCGGCTCCATTCTGAGCCATGACCACTTCCAGGGCGGTAATTACACCTTTGCAATGGCAAAGGCACCAGTAATCAGCACATTTGAGGTAAAAGGCTTCGAGGATGTCAAAGCCGGCATTGTAAAGTGGCCTCTCTCTGTCATCCGTCTCCAAGGAAATAATGAAAACCGGATCATCGATCTGGCGGACCACATCCTTAAGGCCTGGAGAGGCTATACCGATGAGAAAGCCTTCATCTACGCAGAAACAGAAGGACAGCCTCACAACACCATCACCCCGATTGCCAGAATGCACAACGGTCTGTACGAGCTTGACCTGACACTGCGTAATAACATCACCACAGAGGAGCACCCGCTGGGTGTATACCACCCGCACGCAAACCTGCATCACATCAAAAAAGAAAATATCGGTCTGATAGAGGTCATGGGCCTCGCCGTACTCCCCGCCCGTTTAAAGGATGAGATGGAGCGGCTGAAGACCTTTATACTAGAGAAAAAAGACCTCCGCAGCGATGAGATGCTGACGAAACACGCCGACTGGGCGGAAAGCTTCCTGCCCGGGTATCCAGAGATCACCCCGGAAAATATCGACCATATACTCCAGCAGGAAATCGGTAAAGTCTTCTGCCAGGTACTCGAAGATGCCGGAGTGTATAAATGCAACGAAAGCGGACTCAAAGCTTTCCATAAATTCATAGGGATTCTTTAGGGGCTGGGACGCGGAATCGGGTAAGGGTCCGCCTGTGGAAAGAGGGAGGTCTGGGGCGGGGAAGAAAATACAGGGGAACCTTTGCTAAAGCAGCCCATTCTAGACCGCGCATTCTATGCTTTTGCAAAGGCTCCCCTGTATTTTCTTCCCCGCCCCAGACCTCCCTCCTTCCACAGGCTGCGTGCATCCGGTATGCAGAGACCAGCCTGTGTGAGGGAATCTGCGGGAGAGACGGATGGGGGCGGCGATACGGAGGGCCGTTTTTGAAGGGCGTATCGGAAAACCCGGTTTGAATATCACGAAATTTCTGGGGAAGATTGGAAATATTGAAAATATTTTTTGGAATGCGCTTCCGCTCCCATCTTCATCCTCACATCCAACCAAGATCCACTGCCCTCGTGAAACGCCTCCCAAAGTAAGTTTTTATTTCCGGCCGGATACGCCCAGCCTGCCTGAGATGGGGAGAGGGATGCCGCCGGGACTTAGAGGAGGCTTTTTGTTCGTATAGAGCGCACAGTCTAGAAGTCCTTACGTAAAAGGAACTGTCCATGAGGGATGAAAAGTGATTTTCCGAAATCACTTTTCAGTACTACCTAATGCGAGAAAGCATCAAGCTTTCTCGCTGCATGTAGTACGTGCCCTCATGGCAGTTCCTTTTGCGTTAGGACTTCTCCGTAAGCGGGTTACAAACAAAAAGCCTCCTCTAAGTCCCGGCGGCATCCCTCTCCCCATCTCAGGCAGGCGCCCCCCCCACCCGCAAACCTACTTCCCCCGTTTCCTCTTCTTGCGAATACTATATCCGAAGGTTCCGATTTTTTTTCCCAGCCCCAGGTATTCTCCATGGGAATAGGCGAGGAGTCCTGTTTTATTGAGTTCGAACTTGTTTTTTTCGTTTAGGTAGGATTCGTCAACCTGTACTGTATTTACCTCGGCCAGGAACATGTCATGGCTGCCGAGTTCTTTGATCTCGGTCACCCGGCATTCAATGCTGACAGGACATTCTTTTATGACCGGTGCATAGAGCAGAGTCTCGGCGGGCCCCGGTGTGAGGCCTGTCTCTTTCCATTTGTCTGTGTCACGGCCGGATCTAACCCCGCAGTAGTCCGTGGCCTTCGCCAGTTTTTCTGTTGTCAGATTTATAACGAATTCACCCGTGTCTTTTATCATCTGATAGGAATAGCGCTCCGGCCGCACGGATATATAGACCATGGGCGGATTCGTACAGATGGTTCCCGTCCATGCGACAGTCAGGATGTTTTGATTGCCTTCCTTGTCCCCTGCGCTTACCATAACTGCCGGGAGGGGGTACAGCATATTGCCTGGTTTCCATATTTGTCTGCTCATGAATGTATGTGCCTCTTTTCTTTCTCTTCCAAGTGATGGGTACTTTAATCAGTTTCAATCACGATATGATCCTATTGCTGCAGTGCGCCTACCAGTGTTGGCACAAGCTGTTTCTTTCTCGATACAACCCCCTTCAGAAGGAGATCCTCCGTATCCTCACGCAAATCGTAGGCTGACATTACCTTTTCCCTTGCATCCGGCCCGCAGCAGAGCAGTTCGGAGGATTCGGTCACGATATTGGTCAGCATGAAAAATACCATATCCAGGCCGTGTGATTTTCGCGCGCTATCCAGATGTGGAAGCACTGTGGTCTTGATTTCCTTCAGTTCATCCGCACTCATAGAGTTCACCTGGCCTACGCCTATAACGGTCTCATTAACTGTAAACTGTTTGAAGTCCAGGAAGATAATTTCTTCCGCACTCTTGCCTTTTAGATTGCTGCCCGCATTGAACATTTCCAGGGCCAATTCTTCTATATTGATGTTCGCGGCCCTGGCCAGACTCCTTGCGGATGCCTCATCCAGGGATGTACATGTGGGTGAGCGGAACATCAGTGTATCGGAGATGATTGCGGAACAGAGGAGAGCTGCTATCGTCGGCTCCACTTCCACGCCTTCTTCCTGATACATCTGGTAAATAATCGTGGCTGTACAGCCCACCGGCTGATTTCTGAAAAATACCGGGCCCATCGTCTCAATGCTGCTCAGTCTGTGGTGGTCTATGATTTCCAGTACATCAGCCTCTTCGATCCCGTCCACAGCCTGATTCTTTTCATTGTGATCCACGAGGATCACCTGCTTCTTCCTGCAGTTAAGAAGCCTCCTTCTGGAAATAAATCCAAGGAAATTCCCTCTATTGTCCAGAATCGGAAAATCACGAAACCGCTTATGTGCCATGACCTCCTTCACATCATCCACATAATCACGCATCCTAAATGATATCAGCCCCTCCTTAGTCATAAAATGCCTGACAGGAATGCTCTGGTTGATCTGTCTGGCTACGGTAAACGTATCATGAGGCGTGCTTATGATCACAATCTCCTTCTCCCTTGCCTGATCAATAATGTCATCCGGTACTTCTGCCCCCTGGCATACAACCATGCATCCCACATTCAGGTCAATCGCACACTGCTGGGCTTCTCTTCGGTTTCCCAATATTACCAGATCATCCTGTTCTATAAAATCCGACATTAGATCCCGGCTGGAAGCTGCAATGCCTACTTTTCCTTTCAGCAGATAGCTGTGATCATTACCGATCACGACCCGCCCGCCAATCGTTGTCGCTATATTGCGGTACTGCGTCCTAGCTCTCGACAGAATCGTACTATCATAAACATCCATATAGGATGTGGCGATATCGCCGATCGTAATCAGCCCTTCCAGCTTCCCCTCCCTCGTAACCGGCAGTGTCTTAATATTCAGTTCCTTCATCCGCGCCCAGGCCGTCTTAATCGATACACTGCCGCTCAGCCCTTCAATCTTCCTCAGTTCCACGTCCTTAACCTGTACACGCAGATCCGACAAAAGTGCAGGAACCTTCACCTTAAAACGATCCAGCACATATTGGGTCTCCTCATTCAGCTGCCCCGCCCTGCGAGGAGTATGGTCCTCCCCTGTCACAATCGTCTTAAGCCTTGCATAAGCAATCGCAGAACAAATAGAATCCGTATCTGGATTTTTATGGCCGACTACATATACTTTTCGTTTATTAACTCCATTATCCATTTTATATCCCCTTTAAGCATAAATTCACATAATAGTAGATTGCCACCTTTTTAAGTTTTCGTCAACCAGATTTTAAACATTCACATTATTTTTTACATAAGATACTACTCAAAAAACGACCTGAATCCCACATCTGTCCCTATCCCCTACATTTGGCCTTTCCTCACAAACTACCAGCCTTTCCCCAATCTCATCCGCCTGCCCTCGTTTTACCTCCTCGTCAAGAAACGAGTTCTTCCCTGCCGCCAGGCGTCCTCCCTCAAAAAACTCTCAATCTAAATTCAGTAATGTTACAAGACCTGTTGTTTTTTGTGGCACAAATATGCTATACTTATACTATATGGACTACATGAATTATAAAAGATAAGTTGAGGTGCGACGATGAGTGAAGAATTGAGAACTGAAGAATTACAGACAAACGATGAACCGGTTGAGACAATGGCAGATTACGAGGAACATTTTGATGATGCCAACCCATGGAACAGAGTGATGGATTATATGGAAAAGAAAACGGTTCTGCCAGTTAAGGTAGAAGGCATTGTCAACGGCGGTGCTATAGCCATGGTAGAAGGGCTACGAGGATTTATCCCTGCTTCCAAGCTTTCTCTTTCATATATTGAAGATCTTGAAACATATTTACTGAAGGACATAGAAGTCCGTGTGATTGATGTGGATCAGGCGAATAACCGCCTTGTATTGTCCGCACGTGAGATCCTGAAGGAAAAAGAACAGCAGGCACGTGCAGAACAGATTGCCAGCATTAAGACCGGCACTGTTATGGAAGGAACTGTAGAGACGCTGCAGAACTATGGGGCATTCATTAAGCTTGACAACGGTCTGTCCGGTCTTGTCCACATTTCCCAGATTTCCCAGAAGCGTATTAAAACCCCTGGCGAAGTACTGAAGGTGGGCGACACTGTGAAAGTGAAAGTAATCGGCATCAAAGAAGGAAAGATCAGCCTGAGCATGAAGGCTCTGGAAGAACATCAGGAAGAAGTTGAAGAAAGAGTCGAGATTCCGAAGAGTGAGAACATTGGAACCAGTCTTGGAGATCTCTTCAAGAATATCAAACTTTAATAACTGATTGTTAAAAGGCATCATCCCTATGAAGTATTCACAGCGGATGATGCCTTTTCTTTTCCGACACGCTCTAAAGTTCGATATCTTTGAGATACGGATTCTCCGTCTCGTAGAATTTTTCCTGTTCTACGGCTTCTGCAATCTTTGTATCGACCGGCATCTTGCCAAGAACAGGCAGTCCCAGATCTGCTGCGATCTCATCGATGTGGCTTTCGCCGAAGATGCTGATCTCCTTGCCGCAGTCCGGACATTTTAAATAACTATAGTTCTCTACGATTCCCAGTACCGGAATATTCATTTGTTTTGCCATATTATAGGCTTTTTTCACGATCATCTGTACCAGATCCTGCGGAGAGGTTACGATAACTACACCATCTACCGGCAGGGACTGAAATACGGTAAGAGGAACATCACCGGTTCCCGGCGGCATATCCACAAATAGATAATCCAGGTCGCCCCACATAACATCGGTCCAGAACTGTGTGACAACACCTGCTATGACCGGCCCTCTCCAGATCACTGGGGTGTCCTCTTCCTCCAGAAGAAGATTCACGGACATAATCCTTGTCTCATCCTTTGCAATGCAGGGGAACATTCCATCCTCACTGCCCTTTGCCATCTCGTGCACGCCATACATCTTGGGTATGGACGGCCCTGTAATGTCGGCGTCCAGAATACCTACCGTATATCCTTTTTCACGCATCATTCTGGCAAGTGAAGCGGTCACAAGAGACTTGCCCACACCGCCCTTTCCGCTGATAACGCCGATTACTTTTTTTACCTGTGAATATGCATTTGCAGGGACTCTGAAATCTTCTTTTTTACTTTCACATGTCCCGGCATGTGAACATCCGGAGCAGGATTGCTCACTGCAGCCATTGTTGTACTCTTCTGCCATAATACTCTACCTTCTCTTTCTTTCATGATACCAAATCCGGGCCTTCGTCCTGAACGCCGGCCCACTGTTCCTATTATAACACACTCTAAAAAAAAGTACACCCATGGGAGAAAACTAATCGTTACTGTACACGCCCGCAATAACAACTAATCCAACTTCCGGGTCACGTCCTTCAGCCATTTATAGCTGCGGTACCTGATCCATGTGATAGGTACTTTAATCAGTTCGTCGCTCATCAGTATGATATAGACTACGGGCACGCCGCAGTGAAATACAAAGGCTGCCAGGAAACCAAAGAGTATGGAGCATCCCCACATCGTAGCAACGTCCATGATCAGGCCGAACCTCGTGTCTCCGCCGGAGCGGAACGTCCCGACCACCATCGTTGTATTGAACGACTGGGCAATCACGAAATAAGACATAACAAAGAACATAAACTTCAGATAGCTCTTTGCCGCCGGTGTCAGTGAAAGAAGAGCCGCTGTTACCGGAGCTGCCACGAGTATAATCGCGCCGCCTATCGCCCCCATCACCACGCTTAGAAGAAGGAAGCGGTGTGCATAGGCCTTTGCATGTTCGAACTTCTTCTCCCCTATCGTCTTGCCCAGATAGATCGCTGTCGCGCTGGACAGTCCGAATGCAACTACCGTCGCCAGCTGCCTGGCCACCTGCGCCACGGAATTGGCCGCCACAGCCGCACTGCCCATATGTCCAAGAATCGCGGTGTTCGCCGCCGTTCCAAGCCCCCACATCACCTCATTCATCACCACCGGCAGCGCATACCTGAGAAAATCCCTTACCAGCAGTTTGTCTGTCCGCATAAGATAGCGGAAACGGAACTTAATGTCCTTATTAAAGAGCCTAGCATAACCGAACACAAGTATCAGCTCCACAAACCGGGCTGCCAGCGTACCCAGCGCGGCTCCCTGTATTCCCATTGCAGGACAGCCGAGGAGGCCGAAGATAAAGATCGCATTCAGTATGACATTGCAGATCAGAGAGACCAGGTATACAACCGTTGCGACTACCACCCGTTCCACGCTGCGCATAATGAAAAGGTAAACCTGGGTAATTCCCATCAAGACATAGGAAAAGGCAACAATTCTCAGATACTTCATACCCTCGGAAATGACCGCAGGATCATTTGTAAATATCCGCATCAGAATATCCGGGATCAGCAGGGCCGCCACCGTAAATATGGCAGTGACAATAATGGCCGCTTTCATCCCCAGTCCCAGAATCTTTTCTATAGTTTTCTTATCTCCCTTCCCCCAGTACTGTGCAGTCAGCACTGTGGCGCCGGAGGTCAGCCCAAACAAAAAAAGCACCATGATATACTGCACTTGTCCCGCCAGGGACGCTCCTGAAAGCGCCTTCTCTCCCACCCTCCCCAGCATAATTACATCGGCGGCGGTTACCCCCACATTAATCAGGTTCTGCAGCGCCATAGGAATTACAAGAGCAAAAACACTCCGGTAAAACTTTCCCCAGTCAATCCCTAATCCGTCATCTCCGAATAGTATTCGCTTCATAAATGTCATATAGTCCCGTACCTCTCCTCACTCAGTAAAATTTATCGTTACCGTTTACAGGTTTGTCTGTAGACAGTAACAATTTTTTCTTTCAATCCCAGAAAAAATGTTCTCCGCACTGTGCAGAGAACATCTTTTTTAGATTCTAACATATATTCCCAGAAAGGTACAGTCCTGTTTTTACAGTTTATGCCCCTATCTTCTTCTTTTTTGACACTGCCATAGCGATACACAGGATAGCAGCTGCAAATACCAGCTGGATTCCAACCG
Organism: Eubacterium sp. BIOML-A2; assembly: GCF_009680135.1. Lineage (NCBI taxonomy): Bacteria > Bacillati > Bacillota > Clostridia > Eubacteriales > Eubacteriaceae > Eubacterium > Eubacterium sp. BIOML-A2. The sequence goes on along the minus strand of NZ_WKZK01000033.1, from coordinate 13,228 downwards.
CCTGCAGCACTTCTGTGCGCACACTGCCTGTAATATTTCCAAAATCCGCCAGCATATCATTGGCTTTTTCGTACCAGTAAACCGGCAGGAACTGTGCAACTGTTATTACCCCTTTATTCAGGACTTCCAGCGGCACAAAGACCCCGCACAGGAAGCACATGCCAAGCGACACCGTATTAACAATGCCGTTGAGTGCATTTGTATTGTTGGTCAGCATTCCCACCAGATATGCCAGCGCCAGAACCACGAGCAGAACCGCCAGCGAGTTGAGCAGATAGTAAGGAATGGAACTGCTCTTGAGGAACGCTTTGCCATAGAGAACCAGGTTCCCCAGCATGCAGACCGCCCACAACGCTCCGCCCAGCAGCCCGGCAGCCAGAAGCGCTTCCAGGTTCTGCCTCCGGTTTGAAACTGCGCATGCCTGCATTCTTTTGGGGATATCCCCTTTATGGAATGCGGATAAGATATTTCCCAGCACATAGCAGAGGACACTCATCATCAGATATGGAATGTATCTGAAATAATAAGTATAACCTGGCACTTCTCCTGCATTGCCATTGATGTCCAGCATGGTGATCTCTGCCCCCTGCCTTTCCAGAGCCGCATCAACTGCATCCGATGCAGAATATCCGGCTGCATAGTAGGTCTTCACACTATTCAAAAAACTGGTAATCTGCTGATCCACATAAAAACTGGTGTAAGAGCCGGGCACCTTCGTCACCTCCAGCTTCTCCCCGCCTTCCAGACACTTTTTTTCAAAGCCGGCGGGAATCTTTACTATATACTCTAACTCTCTGTAGAACAGGCTTTCCTGTAATTTTTCTTTGTCATTATCTATCATAGTCAGGTTATGGAACTGTCCAAGATACTCCTTCAGCCCTTTTGCCAGAGCGCCCCCGTCCTCATCAACGATGCCTACATGTACGCTTTCCGCGCTGTAGCTGCCGCTCCCGGTATCTTTTGTAACTGCCTGGATCATCATAGTGATGCCGAAAAAGATAGCCAGGTACATCAGCATCAGTCCCACATTTGCTTTTACAATTTTCATATAACCTTTAAATACTGTCATAACGTTCCCTCCTGACTACTAAGAATGATCCCAGGATCAACACCACTGACATGAACGTTAAAATAAGAAGGCTGCGCTTGAATCTCGCCGGATCATCATAGACATTGATACAGTAGAATGCGTCTGATATCAGAGCCGCCGGGTTAATGCGGTTTAAAATCGGGCAGTATCTTTCTACCGTATATTTCATTTCCGAGTTCATCAGCCCTGCCAGAAAACTGCACACCATGGAAATACCGAGGAGTATCCCTATCTTGATGCCTTCCCCAAACTTGCTGATACTGCTGATAAAGATTCCCATGGAAACACCGATCAGACAGCCTATAAATGACACGAGCAGCATCTGCGGCATTTCCCCTCTGAATTCTAAGTGAAGCACATAACGCAGATATAATAGCAGGATGATGATATTCATAAAATGTATCCCAAATGAAGTCAGCATCTCTGACAGGATCAGTTTCAGTTTATGAGTCGGCGTAACACATCTTCTGGACGCAAGTGCGGTCAGGTTGGCCTGCAGGGTGAGCGCGGAACCAAATCCAATAAAACAGCCGTACAGGCAGCCCATTGCGATGAGCGCATAAAAGAACTGTGAGTTTCCGTCTGTTGTCTTGCCGCCCAAAGAAACCTGTTTTACCATCTCTTGATAATCGGACATCTGGGCGGCTGCATTACGGATTCCCTCCGGGTGTTCCGCCGCGATCGTCATCATCGTCTGTTTCCCGTCCAAATAACTTTCCAGCAGAGACTGCAGGATACTTTCTCCCATTCCCACGCCTCCAACGGTAAGGGTTGGAGTCTCCCCTACATAGAATATCCCGGATATCTCTTTTCCTTTCAGAGCACGGAGTGCCTTTTTTTCATCCATAGTTTCTATATGGATCAGTTTGGAATCATCCTGCTCCATCATATCCAGAAACTCCAAAAATTCCTGATCCGCTGCCTGCCCTTTCTCCTCTACAACCGCAGCCGGCACTGTCTCAAAATCAGCTTCGTCTATTTTGCCGAACGCAAAGTAAAAGAAGGTAGCCAGCAAAAGCGGAAAAAAGAAGGGCCAAAACAGCATATTAAAATTATGCAGCTTTACTTTGACATCATATTTCATTAAATGCAGCATGTGATCCCCTCCTAGTCTCTCAGCTCTTTTCCCGTGATTTCGAGGAAAACGTCATTCAGTGTCGGAAGCTCCGAGAATACCCTGCCGAATGGTATTTCATTTTCCTGTAAATAGTTCAATATACGTATCAGATTGTGTTTTGCCCCTGTGCAGCGCACGGTTAGTGTCTGTTCTTCATATTTTACATCGAACACATGGGGCAGAAGGCGGATATCCTTGATCTGTTCCGAATCAAGAGCAGCTGCCTCTATGGTAACCGTCTCCCCTGTCTTAATCATGCCCTTTAGTTCTTCTTTTGTTCCGACCGCAATGCTTCTGCCGTGATCCATGATAGCGATTTTAGTACAGATCTGTTCTACCTCCTCCATGTAATGGGATGTGTAGATGATGGTAGATCCCTGTCTGTTCAATTCCTGTATCCCCTCCAGAATCCGGTTTCTGCTCTGCGGGTCCACCGCAACAGTCGGCTCATCCATGATGATAAGGCGGGGTTTATGTGCAATGCCGCATGCAATGTTCAGACGTCTGAGCAGGCCTCCCGAAAGCTTCTTTGGCCGCATTTTTATATAGTCCTCCAGCCCCACAAAGTGAATGGCCTCCAAAACCAGCTTTTTTCTTCTCTCTCTTTCTTTCACATACAGCCCGCAGAAATAGTCGATATTTTCATAGACAGTAAGCTCATCAAAGACTGCTATATTCTGAAGGACGATTCCAATCTGCTGTTTAATACCATAATTATCAGGCCTCATCTCCTCGCCGAAAATGCTTACCGTGCCTTTGTCGTATTTTAAAAGTGCGAGCATACAGCTGATCGCCGTCGTTTTTCCGGATCCGTTTGGACCGAGCAGTCCATATATCTCCCCTTCCTCTATCTCCAGATTCAAATGATCCAGTGCCACAAGTTTTCCATAACGTTTTACCAGGTTTTCTATTTTTATCATTCCAAAGCCTCCTCTGACTTCATTTTCCTTAGCCGCTCGGCGGCCTTGTTCTTTATAGTTTTAGTATACTTTCTTTTCTTTCCTTCTGGTAGTGTCATACGTCATGATCTTCATGTGACAAATGTCACCTTCTTCCTGTATACGTCCGCAGGGTATATACAGGAACGGTATCTCTTACCCGCGGAGCCTGTACCATATTAGTTACGTATCCAGCCATTTTATGATATAATGAGCGTTAGTTAGAAAAGCGTGTCTGTACATTTTCCGAACAGCAAATGGCGGTCATGAATCTTTGATTCATGATATAATGGAAAATATAACAGACTGTGATGATTTATCCGCACAGAAAGAGGTTCCCATGAATTTTTTCAGAGACACTGGATTATTGATTGTATTTTGCTTTTTCACTTTATTTCATGATTCACCGGATATTGTTTATGTATTTGGGTTTTTAACGGCTCTGATTATCTGCTGCGCCGATTATTTTCTGGAGCTGAATAAGCTGCTCCTGCCCATCTCCCTCCTGTATCTGCTCGTATCCATACTGCTTCCTGAGCTGCTTTATTTTTATCCGGCATGTGCATATGTGCTCCTGCATCATAAGCGCTATATTCCTGCCGCTGCAGGCCTCTGCCTGTATATCTGGGCATATGGCATCCGGGAAGCAGACCTGTACCTTCTCTTTCTTGGAATCTTCGGGGTGATGCTAGCCTTTCTGCTCCAAAGAAACTCAGGAACCTATGAGCAGCTGGACAGTCTCTATAAACGGACAAGAGATGACAGTACGGAGCTGAATCTTCTTCTTACGGAAAAGAACCATGCACTGCTGGAAAAACAGGATTACGAGATCTACGCCGCCACCCTGAGGGAACGCAACCGGATTGCCCGTGAGATTCATGATAATGTCGGACATCTTCTTTCCCGCTCCATTCTCATGGTGGGGGCCCTGCGCGCTGTTCATAAGGAGCCTGCACTGTCGGAGCCGCTGGAGACCCTGGATTCTACTCTAAATTCTGCCATGAACACCATTCGCAGCAGCGTGCATGACCTCCATGATGAGGCCATAAACTTAGAAGAGGCGGTGAACAGCCTGCTCAAAGATTTTACAGCCTGCACGGTATCATTTGAATATGACATGAGTCGGGAATTACCCCGTGAAGTCAAATACTCCTTTATCAGTATTACAAAAGAGGCGCTCTCCAATATCATAAAACACAGCAATGCGACACATGTAACGATTATTATGCGTGAGCATCCGGCACTTTACCAGCTCTTAATTGAGGACAACGGAACAGTCCTTTCCCCCTCGGGTACCGGGATCGGGCTTGTCAATATGAAAGACAGGATCCAGTCCCTGAAAGGCAATATACAGATTCAGACGGACAAAGGTTTCAAAATATTTATCACCATACCAAAGGAGATTTAAAGTATGAACATTTTGATCGTAGACGATGATTTTCTCGTGGCAGGAGCCCTGAAAACGATACTTGAGACGCAGGAAGACTTTCATGTACCGGCCTGCGGAAGTGACGGAAGTGAGGCAGCAGCGCTGTTTAGGCAGCACCGGCCTGATGTCCTTCTCATGGATATCCGTATGAAAGATATGAACGGACTGGATGCTTCAGCGGAAATACTCCGAGAATTTCCGGAAGCAAGAATCTTGCTTCTTACCACATTTTCTGACGATGAATATATTATCAAAGCGCTGAAGCTGGGTGCAAAGGGGTACCTCCTGAAACAGGACTACCAAAATATCGTGCCTGCCATCCGGGCCGTGTATTCGGGCCAGACCGTGTTCGGAGATGCCATAGTCTCGAAGATTCCCTCACTTCTCCAGAGGCTCCCGGCCTTCGACTACGCTTCCTATGATATCAATGACAGAGAATTGGAAATCATCCGGCTCATAGCTGACGGGCTGAGCAATAAGGAGATTGCCTCTGCTCTGTATCTAAGCGAAGGAACTGTACGGAATTACCTGAGTTCTATCCTCGATAAGCTGGAGCTGAGGGACCGGACCCAGGTTGCCGTCTTTTATTATCAGCACAAATAATGCCGGCACACAAAATTACAGCCAAAATATTCTCAGAAAAAAAAGAAAGGATCTGATATTTATGCCATTACAGACTACCGATATGTCTCTTGTCCCCAGCGGGCAGCTGGAACCGCTTGACATGATCAGCGGTTTTCTCGTTCGTCCGGGATTTTTTAATACCTTTGGAGCAACTATCATTCCCGGAGGGGTCAATTTTACAATTCAGTCCCATAAAGCTTATTCCTGCGAACTGCTTCTCTTCCACAGGAAAGCGGAGAACCCTTTCGCAGTGATTCCCTTTCCTGAACATTATAAGATCGGGTTTGTCTATTCTATGATTGTTTTCGGGCTGGACATCGAAGATTTCGAATATGCATACAGCCTGGACGGGCCTTATGACGAGAAGAAAGGCCTTCGTTTTGATAAAACAAAGATTCTGCTGGACCCTTATGCCAGGGCCGTCACCGGCCAGAGCAAATGGGGCTGCATGAACTGCTCACAGCACGGCTACCGGGCGCGCGTTGTGCGCAATAATTTCGACTGGGGACGGGAACGCCAGCCTCAGATCCCCATGGAAGATATGATCATCTATGAGACCCACGTCAGAGGCTTTACCAAAGATGATTCCTCCCGTGTAAAACATCCCGGCACCTTCCGGGGGCTGGAAGAAAAGATCCCATACCTGAAGCAGCTCGGCATCAATACCGTGGAGCTGATGCCTATCTTTGAGTTTGATGAGATGCGCGATGCACGGCTGCTGGACAATAACCAGCTGCTGGACTACTGGGGCTACAATCCGGTCAGTTTCTTCGCCCCAAACACTAGTTACGCCTCTTCCGTGGAATATAACCAGGAGGGCAGGGAACTCAAGGAACTGATCAAAACCCTGCACGACAACGGCATTGATGTGATTCTGGATGTTGTGTTCAATCACACTGCCGAGGGCAATGAATACGGCCCCTGCTTTTGTTTTAAAGGATTTGATAATCATATTTACTACATGCTGACCCCCGATGGTTATTACTATAACTTCAGCGGCTGCGGCAATACGTTGAACTGCAACCACCCGGTCGTACAGCAGCTGATCCTGGACTGCCTGCGTTACTGGGTGACAGATTACCGTGTTGACGGATTCCGCTTCGACCTGGCGTCCATCCTCGGCCGCAGCGACGACGGCTCTCCTATGAGCCAGCCTCCGCTGCTGCGCAGCCTTGCCTTTGACCCTATTCTCGGCAATGTAAAGCTGATCGCAGAAGCCTGGGATGCGGGCGGGTTATACCAGGTAGGCTCCTTCCCATCCTGGAAGCGCTGGGCGGAATGGAACGGCAAATACCGGGATGACCTCCGCAGATTCTTAAAAGGAGATGCCTGCATGGCCAGAGCCGCCGCCATGAGAATCCTGGGTTCACCTGATCTATACGATCCGGATTCCAGAGGCCTGAATGCCTCTGTCAACTTCCTGACCTGCCATGACGGCTTCACCCTCTACGACCTGTACTCCTACAACCAGAAGCACAACGAAGCCAACGGCTGGGACAATACCGACGGAACGGATGACAACAACAGCTGGAACTGCGGTGTAGAAGGCGAAACCGACAATCCTGAGGTCAATACACTCCGTTTCCGCATGATCTGCAACGCCTGTGCGGTCTTAATGTGCAGCAGAGGAACCCCCATGTTCCTCGCTGGAGACGAGTTCGGGGATACCCGTTTTGGAAACAACAATCCCTACTGCCAGGACAATCTCATCTCCTGGCTGGACTGGCGTCTCTTAGAGAAAAACAAAGATCTCTTCCAGTTTTTCTGCTACATGACCGCCTTTCGGAAAAGCCATCCCGCAATCCGAAAGAACCTGGCTCCCAGCCGTACAGGTTTTCCGTGCACCAGTGAACACGGCCTGACCCCCTGGACACCAGACTACACTCCCGAATCAAGAACCATAGGAATCATGTTCGCCGGATACGACGAAGAAACGAAAAAAGAAGACATCGTATACCTGGCAGTGAACCCCTACTGGCGAACACTAGAACTAACCCTTCCTGAGCTCCCCCCGGATTACAGCTGGCACATAGCAGTAAACACCGGCGATTCGTCACAAATGCTTTACGATGAAAACACTGCCCCCAAGGCAACTGGAACCGTACTCCTGGGAGGCCGCTCAATCATCTGCCTGACTGCTGCTTCCCAATGTCAGTAAGTCCCCCTTTCTTTGACGGCAGCTAGCCCCCGAGAGCACGAGTGACATATAAATCCTTTGATATTAATTAAGTCCTTATTTAAAGTAGAGTCCAGTATACCCACCATTAAAACTATACTTCCTTCGATCCCCATCCCCGCAGCGTACCTCCCGCCTTGGACGCCCCAGCTTCGTGAAACCTCGGAATGGCCGTCCTCCCGGGAGTCGGATATAGGGGCAGTCGGAAGCGTCTTTTGGCTGTTAGTTGGAGTTAAGGAAAAGAGAAGAAAAACTAGGGTGATTCTTGTGATCACAAATCACAAGAATCCCTGGCCCCAACGCGTGAAGCCATCAAGACTTCACGTGATGTGGCCAGGTTACCCTGGCTTTTCTTCTCTTTTGCTTTACTCCAGCTTACAGTCAAAACCCGTCTCTCCGACTGCCCCTATATCCGATTCCTGGGAGGACGGCCATTCCGAGGTTTCACGAAGCGTCCCCCTCTTCACTCATCCACCGCATCCTTCACTTTCCCTCTGAACCCTTTTTTCTTCCCCTTTGTAGGTTTGCTTTCCTCTTCCGGTTCCACATCCTGGTTCAGTGAATTCCCCGATAATTTATCAAACTGCTTCAATGCTTCCTTTGCCTCCGGGCTAAGTTTTTCCGGCGTCTGGATGACTAATGTCACATAATGGTCTCCCCGCACCTGAGAATTACGAAGGGACGGAACACCTTTTCCTTTTAAGCGCACTTTTGTATCTGTCTTGGTGCCTGCTTTTACGGTATACAAAACGTCCCCGTCTACGGTAGGTACTCTGATGTCCCCCCCCAGCGCTGCCTGTGCAAATGTAATCGGTACGGTTGAGAAGATATGCATATCCTGCCTCTGGAAGATCGGATGTCTGCTTACATTTACTTCTACCAGCAAATCGCCTCTCGGTCCGCCGTTAACCCCCGGCTCGCCCTTTTCCCGCAAACGGACGCTCTGCCCGCTGTCTATGCCGGCAGGCACAATTACCTTGATGCGCTTCTTGCTGGATGTATATCCCGTGCCTGAACAGGACGGACATTTTTCTTTAATGACTTTTCCTGAACCACCGCAGTTCGGACAGGTCTGGACATTCTGTACTGTGCCGAAGAAGGACTGGGATGTATAGACCACCTGGCCTTTTCCTCCGCACTTCGGACAAGTCTCAGGAGATGTGCCCGGCTTTGCCCCTGTTCCGTTACATGCTGTACATGGATCCTTTAATGCAACGTCCAATTCCTTTTCACACCCAAAGACTGCTTCCTCGAATGTAATTCTAATACTCTTGCGGATATTTGCCCCCTTCATCGGACCGTTGCTGGCCCTGCCGCCTCTGCGTCCGCCTCCGCCAAACAAATCTCCGAAAATATCACCAAATATATCACTGAAATCAGCACCGTTAAAATCAAATCCGCCGAAGCCGCCTGCTCCGCCGGCCCCACCTTCAAATGCTGCGTGTCCAAACTGGTCATACTGGCGGCGTTTATCAGGGTCGCTAAGTACTGCATACGCTTCCGATGCCTCTTTAAACCTTTTTTCGGCCTCGGCATCTCCGGGATTCATATCCGGATGGTACTTTTTGGCCAGAACTCGGTATGCCTTTTTAATTGCCGCGTCATCTGCATCCCTGCCTACGCCAAGCACCTCGTAATAATCTCTTTTTGACTCTGCCATAACACTCTACCCTTTCATCTGTCTGCTTAATTCTGCCACAAAAAGACGCTCGCAGCCTTTTTATAGACAGTTTGCAACAAAGAAATTCTACGAGGCCGCATTTCGCGGCTTCGTAGAACCTTTCTGCCAACGGATTTTATACTTCTTTATAATCTCCGTCTACTACATCATCTCCCTGGTAGCCTTCCGGCGCCGGACCTGCTTCCGGTCCCGGGCCCTCTGAGAAGCCTGCTCCAGCTCCTGCACCAGCTCCTGCCTGCTCGTACATCTTTGTAAATAACTTCTGAGCGCTTTCCATCAGTTTATCCTTGGCCGCCTTGATCTCAGCAACCTGAGCGTCTGAGGTATCTTCCGGAGTAGATTTTGCAAGGATATCTTTCAATGCCTGGCAGTCAGCCTCTACGGCTGCTTTGTCTGTAGCATCCAGTTTATCGCCCACTTCCTTAATCGCTTTTTCGGTCTGGAATACCATACTGTCGGCTTCATTTCTCGTATCAATCGCCTCTTTACGTTTCTTATCCTGGCTCTCGAATTCAGCAGCTTCCTTAACTGCCTTCTGGATGTCATCATCTGACATGTTGGAGCCCGCCGTAATTGTGATGTGCTGCTCTTTGCCTGTTCCGAGGTCTTTCGCTGATACATTTACGATACCGTTTGCATCGATATCGAATGTTACTTCGATCTGCGGGATTCCACGTGGAGCCGGCGGAATTCCATCCAGCCTGAACTGTCCGAGAGACTTGTTGTCTCTTGCGAACTGTCTCTCTCCCTGTACAACATTGATATCAACTGCTGTCTGATTATCTGCAGCTGTGGAGAAGATCTGGCTCTTCTTTGTAGGTATTGTTGTATTTCTTTCAATCAGTCTTGTTGCTACGCCGCCCATTGTTTCAATAGAAAGTGACAGTGGTGTAACATCCAGCAGAAGGATATCGCCTGCACCTGCGTCTCCTGCCAGCTTACCGCCCTGTACAGAAGCGCCAAGTGCAACACACTCGTCCGGGTTCAGAGACTTGCTTGGCTCTTTGCCTGTCAGACGTTTTACTTCTTCCTGAACTGCAGGAATACGTGTGGAACCACCAACCAGCAGTACCTGGCCCAGCTCAGATGCGGAGATGCCTGCATCTGACAGTGCGCGTCTTACCGGTTCGGCTGTCTTTTCAACAAGATCATGTGTCAGTTCATCGAACTTTGCTCTTGTCAGGTTCATATCGAAATGCTTTGGTCCTTCGGATGTAGCTGTGATAAATGGAAGGTTGATGTTGGTTGTTGTTGCAGATGAAAGCTCTTTTTTTGCCTTCTCAGCAGCTTCTTTCAGTCTCTGAAGAGCCATCTTATCCCCGGATAAGTCTACGCCCTCTTTTGATTTGAAGTCAGCCAGCATATAATCTGTAATCTTTTGGTCAAAATCGTCTCCGCCGAGTCTGTTATTTCCTGCTGTAGATAATACTTCGATAACTCCGTCTCCAATTTCAATGATTGATACGTCGAATGTACCGCCGCCAAGATCGTATACCATGATCTTCTGCTCTTTTTCATTGTCCAGGCCGTATGCAAGCGCTGCTGCTGTAGGCTCGTTAATGATACGCTTCACGTCCAGCCCTGCGATCTTTCCTGCATCCTTTGTTGCCTGGCGCTGTGCATCGTTAAAGTAAGCCGGTACGGTGATAACTGCTTCCGTTACTTTTTCTCCAAGATATCCTTCCGCATCCGCTTTCATTTTCTGAAGAATCATAGCAGAAATCTCCTGTGGAGAATACTTTTTGTCATCGATTGTTACTTTGTAATCGGTTCCCATCTCTCTTTTAATGGAAGAGATTGTTTTGTCTGCATTTGTTACTGCCTGACGTTTTGCAGGTTCTCCCACAAGACGCTCTCCTGTCTTTGTAAATGCTACTACGGACGGAGTTGTTCTTGCACCCTCTGTATTTGCGATGACAGTCGGCTGTCCACCTTCCATAACAGCTACGCAGCTGTTTGTTGTACCTAAGTCAATACCAATTATTTTGCCCATAATCATTTCCTCCTAAAATATTTTGATTTTGAATGAGAAATTAGTTTGCTACTTTTACCATACTATGTCTCACTACACTGTCGCGGTATGTGTATCCTTTTTGGAACTCCTCGGCTACGATATTCTCGCCAATTTCTTCGTCCTCCACATGCATGACTGCATTATGGAAGTCCGGGTTAAATTCGTTTCCAACCGCCTCGATCGGTTTCACGCCAATCTCTTCTAGTGTAGTCATCAGCTGTTTATAAATCTTTTCCATTCCCTCTGCAAAAGGATTGGACTGTTCTTCCTCCGGCACAGCTGCCAGGCCGCGTTCAAAATTATCCACGACCGGAAGAATCTTTTCTATGATATCTTTCGCACCTATCTCGTACATCTGGGATTTCTCCTTTTCTGTACGCTTGCGGAAGTTATCAAACTCTGCCATTTGACGGGTAAGCCTGTCAGTCAGTTCTTCGATCTTCTCGTCTTTTTTATCTTTTTTATTCTTTCTGCCGAAGCGCTTCTTTTCTTTAACGGATTTGTCTTCTTCATCCTCAGCCGCATCCGGTTCTTCATTATCTTCGGCTTCTTCCGCGTCCTCACCGCTGTCTGTGCATTCTGTTTCTTCCTGTACGTCCTCGCAAGCTTCCGGCCCGGCTTCGGACTCAGACTGGTTTTCGTCTCTTTCTTTTTCCGCTTCCTTTGCGGCCTTGGCCTTGGCTTCCTCTACGGCTTCTCTTACCATATCTTCTTTGCTCATCTTCTCTTCCACCAGCTATTCACCTTCCTATTCTTTTGGGTCTTTGTAATAAATTGCATCCAACTCATTCTGCAGAGTCTTCAGCGTCTTCATGACATGTTCATAATCCATACGCTTTGGACCTATAATACCTATAGTACCCTTCATGCCCTCGCCCAATTCGTAGGTTGCTGTCACAACACTGCAGTCTTTCATGGTCTTCACCGGTGCTTCATCTCCAATGTATACCTGAATTCCATGATTATCTTCACTGGCCAGTGTCTCGGTAACGAGATCGGCCAATTGCTGCTTTTCTTCAAATGCACTGATAATTTCCTGTGCGCTCTGCTTATCGCTAAGCTCCGGATACTTAAAAATATTCGTGGCACCGCTGGTATAAATCTCCATATCATCATCCACATGGATGATTTCTGCCACAGCATCCAGAACATCACTGATCACCTGGCTGTGAATCCCAGCCTGTTCCTTCAGCCTTGCGATCAGCCCGAGGTTAATCTCTTCTATGGACATCCCGTTCAGGGTCGTATTCAGCAGCATATTCAGCTTTAGCAGAGTCTCACTACTTAAAGTTTCACCGACATCAATAATTTTATTCTTGATGACGTTGCCTCCCATCACGATCACTGCCACAATCTGTTCTTCATCCACCTGTGATAGCTGGATAAACTTCAATGTGTTCCTGCTGTTGACCGGAGCCGAAACCATAGTCGCATAATTTGTATTCGCTGCAAGAACTTTGGCTGCCTGCTGCAATATCTTGTCAACTTTGTCTGTCTTCTCCAGCATTGTATTCCTCAGTTCCGTGATCTCCTGCTCTTTCTCCTCCATCAGCATATCCACATACAACCGATAGCCTTTGTCTGAAGGAATGCGCCCTGCAGACGTGTGAGGCTGGAATATGTATCCCAGATCCTCCAGATCTGCCATCTCGTTTCGAATGGTGGCTGAACTCAAATTTAATTCCGTATATTTCGAAAGGGTTCTGGAACCTACCGGTTCGCCTGTCTCCAGATAATTCCGGATAATTGCTTTTAATATCACTAACTTCCTGTCAGTCATTTCAGTAACTGCTGCCATATCCGGACCCTCCTTTCTGATTCAGCCTTCTTGCTTATTAGCACTCTTTACTTTTGAGTGCTAACACCTTACGTATACTAAGATAGCACCATGAATAATTTTTGTCAACAGTCTTTATATATTTTTTATACAAAATCGGGATATAGTTAACGAGCTTTAGACCTCGTTGACGGACGGCGGACGCGAATGACGAGGTGAGTCCGGGAGCTGGCGGGGCAATGTCTGCTGGTGAAATGTCCTGACACTTCGCGAAGAAGCTGTAGAAGAAAACGGAACGGGAAGGGAGGTACATGCCGCATTTGGCCCGAATGCCGATGCATTCGCGCCGCAGGCGGCATCAGAATTTGCCTGGTAAGGCAAA
>NZ_WKZK01000032.1:0-51193 GCF_009680135.1 Eubacterium sp. BIOML-A2 | reverse complement strand
CTTTTATGTCCCCAGTAGGTGTACATAAGCAAAGGGATACGGTTCCAGTATCAAAATAATTCAATACACATCTTGAAAATGAAAAGACACGCATAGCCAATCCACATCCGCTGCCCTGGTCCGGGATCCCACCCGGTTGGCGAGTTTTCCAGCCGATTGGATGAACCAGCTTTATGACAGGGAGGCCGGGAAGGTGCTGGGGCTGTATATGCCGTTGCGATATGCACCCGTGCCTTCCCGGTCTCCCTGTCATGAAGCGTCCCCGTCCGTCGACCAGGCTAAAGCTAGCCGACTAACTCCCGAATTTATTTTGCAGAGAGGTTGACCGCAGAGCCCCAAGAGAGGTATAATGTTTCATAATGTGTATGAAACAAACTATTACTGTACAAGAAGGAAGAATAACCATGATAAAGAGCATGACTGGTTTTGGCAGGTGTGAGGTACAAAAAGAGTCCAGAAAGTTTACGGTAGAGCTTAAAGGCGTGAACCACCGTTATCTGGATGTGAACATCAGAATGCCGAAAAAACTTAACTTTTTTGAAACATCCATACGGACTCTGTTAAAGAAGTATGCAAACAGAGGCAAGATTGATATATTCATTACCTATGAAGATACGTCTGAGAATCAGGTTTCCCTCAAATATAATGCCTCCCTGGCGGCAGAGTATCTGAAATATCTGAAACAGATGGAGGAGGAATTCGGCCTGGAGAATGATGTTCGTGTGTCCACATTGTCGCGCTATCCGGAAGTGATTACGATGGAAGAGCAGTGTGAGGACGAGGAAGAACTCTGGAACGGGCTGGAAGAAGCGCTGAAAGGGGCATTCTTACAGTTTGTGGAGACCCGGACCAATGAGGGGGAGAACCTTAGAAACGATATACTGGAAAAGCTGGAAGGCATGGAGAAGCTGGTCGCTTATATTGAAGAGCGTTCTCCGGAGATTATTGCAGAATACCGGACAAAGCTGGAGACAAAGGTTCGCGAGCTTCTGTCGGATACGCAGATTGAAGAAAGCCGTATTGCTGCGGAAGTGGTTCTTTTTGCTGATAAGATCTGTACGGATGAAGAGGTAGTACGCCTGAAAAGCCATATCGGACACATGAGGGATACCTTGGGGGAAAAGGAAGGAATCGGGAGAAAGCTGGACTTCATAGCCCAGGAGATGAACCGTGAGGCGAATACAATTTTGTCCAAGGCCAATGATCTGGAAGTTTCCAATTGTGCGATCGGTCTGAAGACGGAGATTGAAAAGGTCCGCGAGCAGATACAGAATATTGAGTAAAGGATGTCAGTTATGAACAGAAAAGGAATTCTGATAGTAGTATCCGGTTTTTCAGGAGCAGGCAAGGGAACTTTGATGAAAGCGCTGCTGGCGCGTTATGAAGAATACTATGCACTTTCGATCTCGGCAACCACACGCCGGCCGAGGACGGGGGAAGCAGACGGAAGAGAATATTTTTTCAAAACTAAAGAAGAATTTGAAAAAATGATTGCGAAAGGAGAGCTGATAGAGTATGCTAGGTATGTGGAAAATTATTATGGAACACCGCGTGCTTATGTTGAAAAGCAGCTCAATACAGGCAGGGACGTGATTCTGGAGATAGAGATCCAGGGTGCCCTGAAAGTAAAGAAGGCATTTCCCGAGACCCTGCTTTTGTTTGTGACTCCTCCAACGGCGGCCGAGCTGAAGAACCGGCTTGTGGGACGGGGTACGGAGACGATGGAGGTCATCGAATCCAGAATGAAGCGCGCAGTAGAGGAAGCGGAGGGCATGGACAGATATGATTATCTGATTGTCAACGATGAACTGGAAGCCTGTGTGGAAGAGATGCATGGGATCATTCAGGCGGAGCATCGGAGAAGTTTTCGAAATACAGAATTTATGAAAAAAATAAAAGAAGATTTGAACAAGAGTTTGAAAGGAGAATCATAAGATATGCTGCATCCATCTTACACAGATTTAATGAAGGTCGTTAACAAAGACATTGAGGAAGGCGAGACAAAGATTGTAAACAGCCGTTATTCCATCGTACTTGCAACATCGAAGAGGGCAAGACAGCTGATTGACGGGGAACTGCCTCTTGTAAATGCAAGAAGCGAAGAGAAGCCGCTTTCAACCGCAATCGAAGAACTGAACGAAGGAAAGCTGAAGATTATCGCTGAAAATGCAGAAGAAGAATAAGAAATAAAAAGGCAGATGCACTAGAGTATCTGCCTTTTATGAATATCTGCCGGGCATCAAAAGGCGCCGGCAAGGCAGAATATGGGAGGTTTTATGAAGATACTATTTATTTCTCTGGGGTGCGATAAGAACCTGGTGGATACGGAGGTCATGCTGGGGCTTCTGGCATCCAGGGGATATCAGATGACGGATGATGAGTCAGAGGCGGATATTATCGTGATCAATACATGCTGTTTTATTCACGATGCCAAAGAGGAGAGCATCCAGAACATTCTGGAGATGGCCGAATATAAAAAGGACGGCTCTTTGAAGGCGCTTGTTGTGACGGGGTGTCTGGCAGAACGCTACCGCCAGGAGATACTTGATGAGATCCCTGAGGTAGACGCGGTACTGGGGACTACATCCTATGATAAGATCCTGGAAGCCGTGGACGGAGCTCTCAAAGGGAAGCATTCTGTTACGATGTCTGACATTAACGGGATTCCGGATGTGGAGGCAAAGCGTCTTGTGACAACCGGAGGCCATTTTGCTTATCTGAAGATTGCTGAAGGGTGCGATAAACACTGTACTTATTGTATTATTCCAAAGATTCGGGGGAACTTTCGAAGTGTTCCGATGGAAAAGCTAATAACAGAAGCGCAGTATCTGGCAGACCAGGGTGTGAAGGAATTGATCTTGGTGGCACAGGAGACGACACTTTACGGCATAGATATTTACGGAGAAAAGTCGCTGCATCTTCTGTTAAAAGAGCTGTGCAGAATACAGGGAATCCGCTGGATCCGGATACTTTACTGCTATCCGGAGGAGATTACGGACGAACTGATTCAGGTCATGAAGGAGGAAGAGAAGATATGCCATTACCTGGATCTTCCGATTCAGCACGCCAATGACGACATCCTGAAAAGAATGGGCAGAAGAACCTCCAAGCAGGAATTGACTGACATGATCCAAAAGCTGAGAAGAGAGATTCCAGACATCTGTCTAAGGACGACCCTGATTACCGGTTTCCCCGGGGAAACAGCGGAGCAGCACGAGGAACTTATGGAATTCGTGGATGCGATGGAGTTTGACCGGCTGGGAGTCTTCACATATTCACCGGAGGAAGACACGCCGGCAGCGCTTATGCCGGACCAGATTGACGAAGAGGTAAAAGCAGAGCGGCAGGCCGATCTGATGGAACTTCAGCAGGAGATCGCCTTCGACAATGCGGAAAGTATGATCGGCAGGGAAGTGCTGGTTATGATCGAAGGTAAGGTGGCGGATGAAAATGCCTACGTGGGCAGGACTTACCGGGATGCACCGAATGTGGACGGACTTATTTTTGTGAATACGGAAGAAGAGCTGATGTCCGGAGATTTTGCCAAAGTCAGCGTATCCGGCGCAGTAGAATATGATTTGATAGGAGGTCTTGTGTAATGAATTTACCAAACAAACTTACTATTTTGAGGGTGATCATGGTTCCCTTTTTTGTCCTGTTTATGCTGACGGACATTGGGGGACCAGCTAATAAATGGATTTCCCTCATACTTTTCGTGGTAGCCAGCCTGACGGATCTGCTGGATGGGAAAATTGCAAGAAAATATAATCTGGTTACGAATTTTGGAAAATTCATGGATCCCCTGGCGGACAAGCTTCTTGTCTGCTCCGCCATGATCTGCCTGATTGAGATGAATAAACTGGATGCATGGATCGTAATCGTGATCATCAGCCGGGAATTCATCATCAGCGGATTCCGGCTGGTGGCATCCGACAGCGGGGTCGTTATTGCGGCGAGCTACTGGGGTAAGTTCAAGACCGTATTCCAGATGGCAATGATTATCGTTCTGATCGCAGATCTGGGCGGATTCTTTGACATGCTCGGCACCGTACTGGTGTGGGTTGCTCTGGCGCTTACAATTATTTCCCTGCTGGATTACGTGTTTAAAAATAAACAGGTTCTGACACAGGGAGGAATGTAGGATGTATCCGGAATGGGTATTGCATAAAATGAGTGAAGAGGGCAGGAGCCTGGAAGAGTGCCTTGTGGAAAAGCTGGCGGCAGAAAAGCTGACCATAACCACTGCGGAATCCTGTACCGGCGGTCTGATCGCAGGGACAATTGTCAATGTGGCAGGGGCCTCTGATGTGCTGAACGAGGGATATGTGACTTATTCCAATGAGGCAAAGGAAAGGCTGGTGGGCGTCAGCCACGAGACACTGGAAACTTATGGCGCGGTCAGTGAGCAGACCGCACGGGAGATGGCAGAAGGAGCTGCTAAGGCGGCTCGTGCGGATGTGGCTCTCAGCTCTACCGGAATCGCAGGGCCGGGCGGAGGAACTGCAGATAAACCGGTGGGTCTGGTCTATGTGGGGTGCTGCGTCTTCGGAAAAACAAAGGTCATGAAATGTCAGTTTTCCGGTGACAGGGCAGAAAACAGGGCACATACTGTGAAAGAAGCGCTTTCCCTTGCGCTGTCACTTCTGCAGGACGAGGGATCAAATAACAATTAACTTACTGTCTAATAAATATTCACAAGCCGCTGTTCTGGAATGCCAATGGATTTATCCGGCAATTCCAGAACAGCGGCCTTTTCCTATGTGTTGATTAATTTATTGGGGCTGCATGCTTTTTAGTTTTAACTCCAGCATAGCTGCGTAATGTTTCACGCAGAATGTTTCGGGTGCAATCTTTTCCAGCAAAGTCCTGTGTTCCGCTTCCCACTCTATAATTTCTTCCGGAGATAAAGATGCCCCGACGCCGCGGCAGGCCTTCATTCTTCCGTTCCAGCTTTCCCTGGTAAAGGGAACCTCAATATCGTATTCCTCATGATAAACTGCTTCAAAGGTTTCATAGACAATATCAGGCACGGCTATCGGATGTTTTCTCTCGCCCGCCCCCGACCACTTGGGACTGTACTTCAGTACCAGCTTTTCACTCGCACCGGCAATCTCATCCTCAAACGGGAGCCATGCCATGTATAACAGCAGAAGTATTCCGTCCTTTTTCAGTATACGGGCCAATTTTGGCATCACTTTCTTATGGTCAAAATACCAAAAACACTGGCAGGCGGTTATGACATCAAATGAATTGTCAGGGAACTCAAGCTCTTCCGTGGCTGCGGCGTAGTATTGGATGTCCTGATTTAATTCGGCGGACATTCTTTCAGCCTCTGTAACCTGCATATCTGAAATATCCGTTCCTGTCCATTTTGCACCGTACCGATACATATTTCTCGGAAGCACACCGGTCCCCGTACCAATATCTAATACTTTCTGCCCGCTTAAACATAGATTCCGTTCTATGATTTTCTCATAAAAAATCTGTGGATAAATATCCCTGTATCTGGCATAGTCGGCCGATGTCTTACCCCAGTCAAATGCTTTTCCGGAATCTATCTTCTCGTTGCTTATTTCCATATAAACTACCTCCGTTTTCTTCCTGAGAATCCTCGGTAAATCTTTCTGAATGACCTTTTACATTTAAGTATACTACTGTATTCTTATTATTACTATTGAAAACCTCACATAAATTTCACAGAACACGGCGGATTATTTAAGGTTCAGCTAAAGTAACAACTTTATACTACGAAAGAAGTCAGCTATGAAACGGTAATTGAAAGGACAGAGTGTTGTATGAAAAAAAGATATGCAGGTGTTTTAATTGGGATAACAATAACTTTGGGATCGGCTATGCTCAGCGGATGTGCAGAGAAAGAAAATACATCAGATACAGGACAGACAATATACGGACAGGTGAGTGAGATAAGGGGAAAAACTATAACTATAGAAGTTGGTACACAAAAAGAAATGGAATTTCCGGATGATACGGAAAAGTCAGACGATACGGAAAAGTCAGACGACATGGAAAAGCCGGATGATATGGAGGCGGGAGAGATGCCTCAGGGCGGCGGGCAGCCTTCTATGCTGGATTTGACCGGCGAGGAGCAGGATATTAAAGTGGCGGCTGACACGGTGATAAAACGTCAGAGTATAGGCGGCGGAAAACCGGGAGAAATGGGGGAAGCGCCGAAGGGCGGTGCACCTGAAACACAGGAATCCGGTGGAGAACAATCCGCCGACGGAACCGATGGGGCTGTACAGCCGGGAGAGGAAGATGGCAGTGAGAGGCCTTCGGAAGAAAAACCAGATGGAGCCCCGGATGGAGAAGCGCCGGAAGAATTCCAGGAGGAGATAACGCTGGATGACATGGAAGAAGGGGATACCATTGCAGTGACTTTAGATGAGGATGGAAGTGCCTCTGAGATTCTTGTGATGTCTTCGGACGGTATGGGGCAGCCGGGCGGTGTGGAGAGCTATAGTGCGGCAGAAGAATTTACGGAAGATAGCGAGATAGAAGGGGAGAGCATTACATCCACAGGAACGGATGAGAATGCTGCCCATATTTTTGAAGGCGCCTCCGTTGTCATGAAAAACATGACCATTTCAAGGTCGTCAACTGACAGCACAGGCGGGGATAATTCCAGCTTTTATGGTGTAGGCGCGGCAGTGCTGAATACGGACGGGACAGCTTACATCAGTGGAAGCACGATTGAGACAGACGCGGCAGGAGGCGCAGGTATTTTTGCCTATGGAAATGGGACAATATACGCCTCGGATACGAAAATTACTGCAAAACAGGATACCTCAGGAGGAATCCATGCGGCAGGAGGCGGTACCCTGTATGCCTGGGATCTGGAAGTTGATACATCCGGAGAGTCTTCCGCAGCGATACGAAGTGACCGGGGCGGAGGGAGAATGGTCATAGACGGAGGCAGCTATACCTCAAATGGGGTGGGTTCTCCCGCAGTGTACAGTACGGCCGATATTGCAGCCAGCAATGCGGACCTTACGGCCAACGGATCGGAAGCTGTCTGCATTGAAGGACTGAATTCGCTCCGTCTGTATGACTGCAGCCTGACAGGAAATATGAGTGATGCTGAACAAAATGACTGCACCTGGAATGTGATTCTGTACCAGAGTATGTCCGGTGACTCAGAGGTAGGAAACAGTACTTTCGAGATGAAGAACGGAACACTGACAGCCAAAAATGGCGGAATGTTTTACACAACAAATACGGAATCTACGATCACCCTGTCCGGGGTAGATATACAATATGCGGATAACAGCGAATTTTTCCTGCAATGTACAGGAAACAACAATCAGAGAGGCTGGGGGACGGAAGGAGAAAATGGAGCAGACTGTCTGTTTACGGCAGTCCGCCAGAACATGGAAGGCGATGTCATTTGGGACAGTATCAGTAAACTGGACTTTTATATGACAGAGGGAAGTACACTGACCGGTGCGGTTCTGGATGACGAGACTTATGCCAAAGACGGCGGGGATGGCTATTGCAATCTGTACATTGCCGAAGGAGGTACGTGGACGGTGACGAAGGACAGCGTGCTGAGCAGCCTTTCCTGTGCCGGCGCCATTCAGGATTCAGACGGAAAAAGCGTGACCATAAAGGGGAGTGACGGAACTGTGTATGTGAAGGGCGACAGTAATCTGCAGGTAACAGTAGAAGCATATGACGGGAACGGGGATGTATCCGGTGCATCTGTTTTGACAGAATGGTCCGATTATGAGACCGAAAAGCCATCACAGATATAATTGGAAAATATGAGGAGCGGACTGACAGGAGGAAAAGATGGAGAATCAAAATAAAGAGAAAAAGCTGCCGACCTGTATTGAAGGCATTCAAAAATCAGGCAGATTCAAAAGATTAAGAAAGAAAAAAACATTTTGGGCAGGGATATTGTCTGTTGGATTAATAACAGTTATTGTGGCGGGACTTTTATTCCGCAATCAGGCATCAGAAAACAAGGCCGCCGGGATGAGCGTGCAGTCGGCCACAGCATCCACTGGCAGCATCAGTACGACTGTGGTTGGCACGGGAACACTGGCGGAAGGATCAGCCACTGATGTAGCGGTGCCTGTAGGCATTAAAGTAAAAGAAGTGCTGGTAGAGAGCGGCGAAACGGTGAAAGAGGGACAGGAGCTGGCTGCCCTGGATGAGGCATCCATCGCCAGCCAGCTGCTGGAGGTGAAGGAAAGTATCGAAAGCGTAGAAGAAGAGATCAATAATCTGTCTGATGAGGCACAGACCGCCGGTACAACGGAATATCTGGAATCTAAGGTGTTGAACGG
Organism: Eubacterium sp. BIOML-A2; assembly: GCF_009680135.1. Lineage (NCBI taxonomy): Bacteria > Bacillati > Bacillota > Clostridia > Eubacteriales > Eubacteriaceae > Eubacterium > Eubacterium sp. BIOML-A2. Next base: position 42,884 of record NZ_WKZK01000032.1, on the reverse strand, counting down.
GCAGCTTGCGGAATTGAAAGAAGCTCAGGACACGCTGAACACGCTTCTGGAATCAAAAGTCATTACCGCGTCCTGTGCTGGTACAATCAGCAGCATCCATGTTACAGCGGACACAGTGGTCACACAGTCTTCGGGGAACACCGCCGGTTCGGCGTCAGGAACCAGCAGTTCATCGGCTTCGGCATCGGGGAGCAGCTCCTCAGCCGGGACATCGTCGGGGAGTAAAAATATGAACATGTCCGGGACGGCATCCGGCAGCCAGGTGAATATGGTGTATCTTACAGCGGATATTACACAATCTGAGCCTGAAGCTGCTGATCAGGCCGGTACAGATGCTCCTGCGGCAGTCAGCGCAGCAGACGAAGATGAAAGCGGCGCAGCGGATAGCAACGAGGATATAAACAGCCAGGAGGCGATCCGTATTGAGTCCTGCGCTGTAAAGGTGTCAGCTCCTGTCACCGGAGAAAAGCCGCAGACAGAAATTCCGTCAACGGATCAGTATACCGGAACCATTTCATGGAATTGTTCAACGGAAACCTTCCTGGAGAAAACGGTGTATACTGCAACCATAAAGCTGACAGCGAAAGAGGGATATGTTTTTTCGGCGAATATCCTGCCGGAAATACAAGGTGCGGACGTGTCAGGCGAGGTGCTTGCGGATGATGCCGGTAACAGTATTCTAAAAATCAAGGCGGAATTTGCAAAGACCGCAGCGGATAAAGACGCTGCACAATCAGAGTCAGACCAGCCATCAGATAATAACGGGACTGATCAGAACGGAGGCAGCACTTCAGACGATGCCGCAGACGGAGGGAATGCGTTAAGCGGAGGAAGTCCGGCAAGCGGAGGAAGCACGGTAACCGGGGGAGGCGTTACAGCAGGAACCGGCCAGAGCACGGCGGCAGCTTCTAATGATTCAGGAAGCTCCGGCGGCAGTTCTTCAGACGGAACTTCATCATCCGATTACAGTGTCTATGAGGCGGCAGCTTTTTCCATAGCAAGTCCTGATGAGGCGGTCGTATCGATCAATGTAGACGAACTGGATATTCTATCTGTTGAAAAGGGACAGATGGCTGTCATTACATTAGATGCGCTGGAAAACCAGGAATTCGAGGGAACGATAACGAAAGTCTCTGCTACGGCCTCCAGCGGGAGCAGCAGCGCCAAATATCCGGTGGAAATCACGATGAAAAAGACGGATGACATGAAGCTTGGTATGAGTGTTTCTGCAACAATTCAGATTGATGAATCTGAGGATGCGGTTCTCATTCCCATAAACGCTCTTCAGGAGAAGGGGAATCGTACTTTTGTCTATACAGGCACGGATGAAGACGGAAATCCGACCGGTGAAACAGAGGTTGAGACAGGTCTTTCCGATGGAAGCCAGGTGGAAATTATCAGCGGCCTCAAAAGCGGTGACACCGTGTATTACCTGAAAGCAGATGGTTCAGAAAGCGGCTTTGATATGTCCCAGGATATGATGGGCGGCTTCGGACAGGATATGCCCGGTGGAGGCATGCCTGAGGGCGGTCCCGACGGTTTCGATTTTTCAAAATAGCGGAGGGACTAAAATATGATTGTGTTAAATGATGTGTCGAAAGTATACCAAATCGGTGAGTCTGAGGTTTATGCGCTGGACCATGCCAGTATGCGCGTCAGGGAAGGGGAATTTGTCAGTATCATAGGCCCATCCGGAAGCGGGAAATCGACTATGATGAATATTATCGGCTGTCTCGATATGGCAGACAGCGGACAGTATCTGCTGGACAGACAGCCGATCGAGGAGTATACGGAGACAGAGCTGGCAAAAATCAGAAACCGAAAGATTGGATTCATTTTCCAGAGCTTTAACCTGATTGGTAATATGACGGCGGCAGAAAATATAGAACTGCCGCTGATCTATCAGAAGATTCCCAGAGAAGAGCGGAAAGAGCGGGTGGCACAGGCTCTTGAAAAGGTTCGTCTTACGGGCCGCGGCAGACATAAACCTAACGAACTCTCAGGGGGACAGCAGCAGAGAGTTGCCATTGCCAGGGCAATTGCATCCAGACCGTCTCTTTTCCTGGCCGATGAGCCGACCGGCAATCTGGATTCTGCAACCGGAAAAGAGATTATGGAACTGTTTCATGACCTGCACAGGCAGGGCAGTACCATTGTCCTGATCACGCATGACGATTCCATAGCTAGTCAGGCAGACCGGAGCGTCCATATACTGGATGGGAAGATCAGGGAGGTGGCACGATGACAGCACAGTCAATGAAAATGGCATGGAAGTCTATTTCCTCCAATAAAATGCGCTCCTTTCTGACCATGCTGGGCATTATCATAGGAGTGATTTCTCTGGTCGTACTGGTTTCTCTGGTCAGTGGTACAACGGAATCTGTGAGCAGCCAGATTTCCAGCATGGGCAGTAATCTTCTGACAGTATCGGTAAAGGATGACAAAGGCAATCCCATGAAACTCGCGGATGTTGCGGATCTGGCGGACGACGAAGAGATCCGGGAAGCGGCGCCGGTGGCGCAGAGCAGTGTTACGGCTTCCAGTACTTATTCAGAAGAAACTGCCAGCATATACGGCACAACAGGGGCGTATGCCGATATACAGGACTTAGAGCTGTATGCGGGTAGATTTCTGAAGAATACGGATGTAGAAAACCATACGAACGTGGCAGTTATCAATGCAGGACTTGCGACGGATGTAATGGGCAGAATGAACGTGGTTGGCGAAACGGTCAGCCTGAACGGCGTGGCCTATGAGATTATCGGCGTGCTCGCCGCCAGAGACAGCGATTCGACCACAATTCAAAACTATGAGGCCTATATTCCGTATACGTCTTTGATCCGTTTGACGGAAGACGTATCATCGAATATCACCTCATTTTGTGTATCCGCCTCCAGAGAAGATACGCTGGATCACGCAGAAGCTGTTCTGACAGAGGCTATGATGGAACGGTTCAGCCAGGATGAGGATGCATTTACAATTGTGAACCAGTCAACAATCATGGAGGCAATGGAAAGTGTGAATAATACACTGGCACTTCTGCTTGGTGGGATTGCTGCAATATCGCTTCTCGTAGGAGGGATTGGCATTATGAATATTATGCTCGTATCGGTAACAGAAAGAACCCGGGAAATCGGGATTCGCAAGGCGATCGGCGCGGACAGGGGGACGATTATGCTGCAGTTTCTCATAGAAGCGCTGATGCTCAGCCTGCTTGGATGCGTAATAGGAATCCTGCTGTCATGGGGGATATTGCAGATTATTTCTGCTGCAGGAGACAGTGATACGGTATACACACTGTTCGTCAGTGTGGTGTGGATATCTATAGCGTTTTCCATGGGTATCGGGGTGATATTTGGTATTTATCCGGCAAATAAAGCGGCCAAGAAACGGCCGATTGATGCTTTAAGGTATACTGGTTAGACAGATAGAAGAGAACTTCAGGGGTTACTGTGCAGACCGGGCCGTGTACCCCGCTGCACGGCATCGCAGCCGATGAAGTGATGGTCTCGGGCATCTGCAGCAGAAGAAGGAAGCTCTTCGTCCTCTTAGATTATATATGAGGGCGGAGAGCTTCATTTGCTTACTGATGCAGAGCAAATGTTGTCTGAAAAATGCGTCCATCTCCCGCTAAACTTGTAGAATCTTACAATTGACGAAAGTTGAAAATTATGCGAAAATATGACATATATGGCGTTAAATAAATATCAAGCGCATATAGGATGAAAATCATACATATTTGAAAGGAGTTTTAACATGATTTATTCACATGAAGTAGAAATGATGTGTCCGGTAGCCCAGGGTACAAATCACGGACCAGCTCCAATTCCGGAAGAAGCAAAATGGGTACAGGCTAAAGAGATTAAAGATATTTCTGGTTTGACACACGGTGTAGGCTGGTGTGCGCCTCAGCAGGGTACATGTAAACTGACTTTAAATGTTAAAGATGGTATCATTCAGGAAGCTTTAGTTGAGACAATCGGATGTTCAGGAATGACACATTCAGCAGCTATGGCATCTGAGATTCTCCCGGGAAAAACTATTTTAGAAGCACTTAACACAGACCTTGTCTGTGATGCTATCAATACAGCAATGAGAGAACTTTTCTTACAGATCGTTTACGGAAGAACACAGAGTGCGTTCTCAGAAGACGGACTTCCGATCGGCGCTGGTCTGGAAGACTTAGGAAAAGGACTCCGTTCTCAGGTTGGTACAATGTACGGAACACTTGCAAAAGGTCCTCGTTACCTGGAGATGGCTGAAGGCTATGTAACAGGAATCGCTCTGGATGAAAATGATGAAATTATCGGTTACCAGTTTGTAAGCCTTGGTAAGTTAACAGACTTTATCAAAGCAGGCGATACACCGAACGATGCATGGGAAAAAGCAAAAGGCCAGTACGGACGTGTTGCTGATGCTGTGAAGATCATCGACCCACGTAAAGAGTAGTCTGCACAGGCGAAGCGAGTGCCGCAGTTATCGGCAGTTTAATGCATATATAGAAGCTGACAGTAACTGTGGAGTGAAGGCACGTAGCGCCGCATGGTTTTTGTCCATGTATTGCGCTTAGCTAAGTGTCATATAGGTAACGTTAGAATAAATCAGGAGGACAATTAAATGGCTTTATTTGAATCATATGAAAGAAGAATTGATAAAATCAATGAAGTATTAAATAGCTATGGCATTGCTTCTATTGAAGAGGCAGAAAAGATTACAAAGGATGCCGGTCTTGATGTTTACAATCAGGTAAAAGGAATCCAGCCAATCTGTTTTGAGAACGCATGCTGGGCATACATCGTAGGTGCAGCAATCGCAATCAAAAAAGGATGTAAGACAGCAGCTGACGCAGCGGCAGCAATCGGTGAAGGACTTCAGTCTTTCTGTATCCCGGGTTCTGTAGCAGATCAGCGTAAGGTAGGTCTTGGCCACGGTAACTTAGGAAAGATGCTTCTGGAAGAAGATACAGACTGCTTCGCATTCCTGGCAGGACACGAATCTTTCGCAGCAGCAGAAGGAGCAATCGGTATTGCTGAGAAAGCAAACAAAGTTCGCCAGAAACCTCTGCGTGTTATCCTGAACGGTCTTGGAAAAGATGCAGCAAAGGTTATTTCCAGAATCAACGGATTCACATATGTTCAGACAGAATATGATTACTATACAGGAGAACTCAAAGAAGTTCAGAGAACAGCATATTCAGAAGGTCTCCGTGCAAAAGTTAACTGCTACGGTGCAAACGATGTACGTGAAGGCGTTGCAATCATGCACAAAGAAGGCGTAGACGTATCTATCACAGGTAACTCTACTAACCCGACCCGCTTCCAGCATCCGGTTGCTGGTACATACAAAAAGGAATGTATCGAGCAGGGAAAGAAGTATTTCTCCGTAGCATCAGGCGGTGGTACAGGACGTACACTTCACCCGGACAACATGGCTGCAGGCCCGGCTTCCTACGGTATGACAGATACTCTGGGACGTATGCACTCTGACGCTCAGTTTGCAGGATCCTCTTCCGTACCGGCTCACGTTGAGATGATGGGACTGATCGGGGCAGGGAATAATCCGATGGTCGGAATGACGGTAGCTGTTGCGGTCAGCATTGAGGAGGCTGCAAAAGAAGGCAAGTTCTAAAAATTGGATTGAGATAAATGATTATGAGGACTGCATCAACTTTTCACGGTTGGTGCAGTTTTTATTTTGGAATTGTAATAATCCTCATCATTACCTATTAGAAAGACAATTCGCCACAAGCGAAGTATTGCGAAAGGTAAACAAGAAGAGAATTAATCGCCAGAGTTTAAGACATTTAAAATGTAAGATAACTGTAAGGTTGCAATAAAGTTAATGTCAGGATAACGCGATACCATAGAGATATCGAAAGGAGATGTTTCTATGGATTATATTATTACAACGGACCAGCTGACGAAAAGTTACAAAAAGTTTACCGCCGTCAATCATGTCTCGCTTCACATTCAGAAGGGTACCATTTACGGATTCCTCGGCCCGAACGGTGCAGGCAAGTCCACAACTATGAAAATGCTGCTGGGGTTGACCGCGCCGACGGGCGGAAGCTTCAGCATCGCCGGAAAGCATTTTCCGGAGGACCGTCTGGAGATTTTGAAACAAACCGGTTCCCTAATCGAGTCGCCTTCTTTCTATGCCAATCTGACGGGCCGCGAAAATCTGGATATTATCAGGCGGATTTTGGAACTGCCCAAAAAAGCGGTAGAGGACGCACTGGAACTGGTAGGCCTGAAGGAATTCGGCGACCGTCTGGCCAAAAAATATTCGCTGGGGATGAAACAGCGGCTTGGGCTTGCAGGAGCACTTCTTGGCAGGCCGCCGATTCTCATTTTAGATGAGCCGACCAATGGCCTTGATCCATCCGGCATACATGAAATCCGCAATCTGATTAGATCACTTCCCGAGCTCTACGACTGTACAATCCTGATTTCATCCCATATGCTGTCTGAAATCGAATTAATAGCGGATGATATAGGGATTCTTAATCATGGAAGCCTTTTATTTGAAGGAAGTCTGGATGATTTGAAACAGAGCGCGCTGCAGGCCGGATATGCCGCAGAAAATCTTGAGGAGATGTTCCTTGCAATGATAGAGAAGGACAATGCGTCCAGAAAGAAGAGGGCAAAGCTATGAAAATGCTGGCAATTGAACTCCGGAAAGAAAAACGAACCGGTGTAATTCCCGTGCTGCTGGCAGTGGGCGCCCTGGGTGCGCTCTATGCTTTTGCTAACTTTTTAGTGAGAAAAGACACACTGCTGAACCTGCCCCTGAAGCCAATGGATGTTCTGTTGACCCAGCTTTACGGTATGCTTATGGTCTTAAACATGTTTGGTATCGTTGTGGCTGCCTGCATGATTTATAACATGGAGTTTAAAGGCGGTGCCGTTAAAAAGATGTATATGCTGCCAGTGAACGTTCCTGGTATGTATTTGAGTAAATTCTTTATTTTAACAGCCCTGATTTTGGCAGCAATTGTGCTGCAGAATCTGGCGCTTATGCGGATCGGGATGACAGAGCTGCCGCAGGGTACTTTCGAATTGTTTATACTGATACGATTTGCCGCATATTCATTTATCACATCTATGCCGGTACTGGCATTAATGGTACTAATATCATCCCGCTTTGAAAATATGTGGATTACACTGGGGGCGGGAGTAGCCGGTTTTCTGAGTGGGATGGCTTTGGCAAATGGAAAATCGAAGCTGCTGATGATTCATCCATTTGTGGTAATGCTGAAGCCTGCAGTTGCTATGAGCGCCGAACCGGATATCACGGTGCTGCTTGCCGCCTCGGCTGAGACACTGCTTTTTCTTGGGATCGGAATATGGATGACAAAAGTACTGCGATATGAGTAAGGAGGAATGTGCAAATGAATTTTTGGGAACTGCTCAAAATCGAGTTTATGAAGGTAAAACGTTCAAAAATGATTCCCCTGATTTTTATAGCCCCTCTGCTGGTGGTGGCATCGGGGATCGCTAATTTAAGCAGCTATTTCACACCAGAGTATACGAATGCATGGCCTGCGATGTTCATGCAGAGTGCGCTTGTCTATGCCTACTATCTGCTGCCTTTTTCCATGATTGTTGTCTGTGTCATGATTGGGGGGCGGGAAGTGCAGAACAATGGAATTTTAAAAATGCTGGCACTGCCTGTCGGACGGCATACACTGTCTTTCGCAAAATTTCTTGTGTTGGTGTTTTATCTTTTTATGGAAATGGTGGTTTTCCTTGTAGTTTTTGCGGCAGCCGGACAGATTGCCGTGCGTACAACAGGGATTATAGAAACGATGCCGATCCTCTATCTGCTGAAATGGTGTACGGGGCTGTTTCTCACCATGCTCCCCTCCATTGCGGCTATGTGGGCCATTACGGTACTATTTGAGAAACCAATTCTCAGCGTTGGACTGAATCTGCTGCTTGTAATTCCAGGGGTTTTGGCCGCCAACACGCCGCTTTGGATAGCCTATCCATACTGTTACAGCGGATACCTTGTGTCCTGCTCGATTCACACCTTTACAGTGCGGACATCAGAGACTGCATTTCCCATATTTCCCTTCCTGCCGTGCGCGGTTCTGGTTTTCCTGCTGACGCTTGCCCTGGCCGTCACCAGATTTGGGAAGAAAGAGATGAAATAAGTACAGAGAATAATAGGGCTGAACCAGATTAAGAAAGCAGAGGCGTATCTTATAAATAAAAAGTCTGCATTGCAGCAGCCGGCGCAAGGTGTTAAAATGATGCTGTCAGGAAGAGGCATAAAACAGGATGGAGGAGACATTTATTATGAAGACTGAAAGAGTAGAGAATATGTGCGGAGGAGAAGGGCACGTAATAATCAAACATATTCTCGGAGAAACAGAACTAAACGGAAAATGCGGACTATATGCAGAAGTAACACTGGAGCCTGGATGTACTCTCGGATACCACGAACATCACGGGGAGAGCGAGACTTATTATATTCTCTCGGGAGAAGGAATGTACGATGATAATGGGAACAGCCGGGCGGTAAAGGCAGGGGACGTAACCTATACACCGGATAACTGCGGACATGGGCTGCTGAATACGGGGCTTGAAGATCTCGTGTTTATGGCTTTGATTATTAAGGAATAGGGGCGGAGGGCAGCTTTTTGTTTTCAGCCGGTCAGCCGGTTTACTTTGACCGTATTGTAAACCATACCGAACGTTCAAATGTCCATTATCTTACCAGGGGGCAGTGGGTAGAAAACTGCAGGCAATAGTAATGGACATTTTATGTTAGTATATAAAATTAAGGAAATGCTGATTTGAGGATATTTTTAAATTTTGTTAATTCATATGTCTGCGTACGAGACAGGAGATTACACCTGCGAGACACAGGCCGAGCAGTATATTATGAAGGGAGCCGAATACGTCCAGGGCTCCTTTTATTCCGTTCAGGACTGCCAGGGAACCTAAGGTGTCCGGCAAAAATGAGCACAGCAGGAACGAAAGGTAGGATGCAATATAAATGAAGATAAAAGAGAACAGGCCTCTGCCTGTATCTTCTTTGTATACTTTCCGTCCTTCACGGATCCGCATCTTTGTCATGGACCAGAACAGAGCGATCAGTTCAAACAGAAGAAAAACAGCGGCAACAGCCGCGTAGGCGGCCAGGGCGTAGTTTTTTTCTGTAAGGATGGTTTGTGGATCGCCGTAAGGTGCAGCACCGCGCCAGAAATTATAGGCGAGTACGCCAAAAGTTCCGGCAGTTATAAGCAGGGATACAATCCTGACTACGGAACGGGCAACACGATAGATCCCTTTTGTTCCGTATTTCGCCGTTTTTTTGACAGGAGAGAGCAGACGGGATACGTTCGGGCCTGCATTTTTTCTGCGCCGCCGGGGAGCATCCCTGTAGCCGCCGCGCGTGTGGCTGTCATAATCATCATCCATATAATCATTGCGTGAACGCCTGCCGTAACCCTCATCCATATAATCACTGCGTGAACTTCTGTCGTAATCCTCATCGATATAATCATTATCCCTGTAATCACTGCGGGAGCGGCGGCCATAGCCGTCATCTATGTCATAATCATCGTCTTCGTAATCATCGCTGTCAAAGTACTCCACATCGAAGTCTTCAGAATCGTATTCATCAGTATATCCGCCGTCTCTGCCGTCATAGCTGTCTTCATACCGGTTTTTATATATTCCTTCCGTATTCTTGGAAGGCTGTTTGGAGCATACTCCGGACACACTTCGGTAATCCGGGGCTTCCAGTACTACGGTCGCATCGGATAATTTATTTGTTGTCTGTTTGGTATCAAAGTTATATGTGATAGGGACATCTTCTTCATATGTCACTTCAAAATCGTCATCAAAGAATGTGCTGTTCTTCTTTGCATTGCTCATGCAGATCCTCCTCAAATGTCAATATTACTGGTGGTCATTGTATAACTTTTTTTATGTATACTCAAGTGTTAACATCAAAAATTCATAAAGTTCTAAGAAATCTTTCATATTTTTTCCAAAAGTGGTAGAATGGAAAATGTTGCGGCGCCAACTAGTACAACGTAAAATAAGGTTAGCTTATGTGGCAGTTAATTATGATACGATGTACTAATACATGATACGAAAGACGGGAGTGATACTTTATGATAACAGATATGACAGTAGGAAAGCCATCAGGGGTTCTCTGGAAATTTACGATTCCGATGCTGGTAAGCGTCATGTTCCAGCAGATGTATAATATAGTAGACAGTATTGTTGCAGGAAAGTTTGTTGGTGTGAATGCACTGGCTGCGGTCGGGGCATCTTATCCGATTACTATGATATTTATGGCAGTTGCGACCGGGCTTAATATTGGGTGCTCTGTCGTCATTTCCTTGTATTTTGGGGCAAAAGAATATAAACAGATGAAAAGCGCTGTCAGCACTTCGCTGCTGACTGTCCTGGGAATCAGCGTCCTGCTGACCGTTTTGGGGCTCATATTCAGCAGGCCGCTGATGGTTCTCTTAAAGACTCCGGGAGATATTTTCGGCGATTCGGCACTCTATCTTAACATATACATAGGTGGGCTGATCTTCCTGTTTCTGTATAATATCTGCACAGGAGTGTTTACCGCCCTGGGCGATTCCAGGACGCCGCTGTACTTTCTGATTGCTTCTTCGCTGGGGAATATCGTTCTGGATCTGGTGTTTGTGATCAATTTTCATATGGGCGTAAGCGGAGTGGCGTGGGCTACATTTCTGGCACAGGGGCTGTCCTCATTACTGGCATTTCTTACATTAAGGAAGCGCCTGAAGGCAGTGGAAAGCCCAAAATACAAGCTGTTTTCCGGTTCTATGCTGAAAAAGATCATGGAGATTTCTATACCAAGCATCCTGCAGCAGAGCTTTATCTCCGTTGGAAATCTGTTTGTACAGGGGTTGATCAACAGTTATGGTTCTGCGGTGGTAGCCGGGTATTCTGCAGGAATGAAGATCAATACCTTTGCAATCACGTCTTTTACAACGCTGGGAAATGGTTTGTCCAGCTTTACGGCGCAGAATATGGGGGCACAGAAAACGGAACGTGTGGCAAAGGGATTCCGCTCGGGGGTGGTCATGGTTATGAGCGTGGCCGTTCCTGTGTTTCTGCTTTTCTTTTTTGGGGGAAGGCCCATCGTACAGTTGTTTATGAGTGAAGGAGGAGAACAGGCCGCGGATGTAGGCGTGGAATTTCTAAAGATTGTTTCGCCGTTCTACATGATCATATCCTTAAAATTAATCTCAGACGGTATTCTGAGAGGGGCGGGGGCAATGAAGGCATTCATGGCGGCCACTTTTTCAGACCTTATCCTGCGTGTTGTGCTCGCCTTTGTATTCTCGGGAATATGGCAGTCTACGGGGATCTGGCTGTCCTGGCCCGTTGGCTGGCTGATCGGAACCGCATTGTCCCTGGAATTTTATTTTTCAGGAGTATGGAAGAAGAGCAGACTGATATAAAAGGGAGGAGGCCGGCGGTGCATGGGGATGCATCGCCGGCCTCCTCTTTATCAATCAAAGGGTTCGAAAAAGGCTTAATAAAAATCCTGTCAGCTGCCTGTGCGCCGATCCTGCAGCCAGTCCATGCCAAGCAGCGCCAGGATTATGAGAAATCCGAGGACAAAGCAGAGCAGTATCCCGGGGATCGGTTCCAGCCATAGGGCATTTGATAAATAGTTCGATAAGATAATTTCATAATAAATGATTAGGAAAGCGATCAGATAAATAGCGTAAGCTTTCAGCATAACTTTTGCTTTTGCTATATAGAGATCACGTCTGGAAACCGGAAGGGTATCATATTTTCTGAGAAGAAATGCTAAGCGCCCCCTCTCGCGGATCCAGAATAAACGGTGATTCAGATAGAACATTTCCAGCACAATTCCGATCCAGAATGCGGAGTGGCTAAACGACACCGGTGAATCCGGCGCCAGAATCACACTATCCCCGACACCTAATCCGGCATTCATGGCGCTGATCTGCAGTGATGTTTCGCTCTGAACCTGCATGAAAAAGAAGTACATGCAGGCTGCCATGATAAAATAGTGATAACCGATGCGGATGCGAGCTTTTTCTTTTTGATAAAGGTTCATACCGTAGTCCTCCTTCTTCATGTCAGGATAATAAATCACGGATGTGAAATCTCTCAAACGAGGCATCCGGCTCTTTTCTTTTTGGGGCAGTGTTCCGGTGCTGATCCTCCAGGACTTCACGAGTGTTATTCTGTACCAGCTTTCCATCCTTAAGCACAAGGACATAATCGGCCAATTTGTCCAGATCTTCTGTGATATGCGTGGAAAGCAGGATGCCGATATTTTTGTTCAGAATATCCTGCATCATGGCAAGAAAATCCCTACGGAATACCGGATCAAAACCGGCCATAGGCTCATCCAGGAGCAAAAAGCGCGGACGGTGGGCCATGGCGAAACAGAACTGCATCTTCATCATTTCCCCCTTGGACAGCTGATAAAGCAGCTTTGAAGGGGGGAGTTCCATCTTATCCAGATAGGTATAATAGTCTTCCATGGACCAGTCAGAGAAAAATGTCCCCAGAAGATGTCCGTTTTCCAATATAGAGCTTTCCAAATAAAAGGATAGTGTCTCGGACACAAACCCGATCTTCTCCTTATACTTTTCCGGCTCGCTGTGCAGCGAAATCCCATCAATAGAAGCATCTCCCGTGAAATTGCGGGCTGCCCCGGAAATACATTGGAACAGTGTAGTCTTGCCTGATCCGTTCGGTCCGATGAGTGCCGTAAGATACCCGCTCTCCAGCCGGAAGGAGATATCTTTTAGGGCAAAGTTCTTATATGTTTTATTAATATTTGCACACTCAAATACTGTCATCTGAATCCTCACTTCCTTCCCAAAGAATCTGTATCATATCCTGAAACTGGGCGCAGGTCAAATCAAGACGCCGCCCTTCTTTGACGCATTCTGCCATAGCGCCCTCAAGACGTTTCAGCTGTTCTTCCCGAAGTGCTTCCCTGTCAGGTTCTTTTACAAAGAATCCTTTTCCCTGCTGGGAGTAGATCAGGCCCCCGGCCTCCAGGTCTTCATAGGCACGTTTTGTAGTAATGACGCTGATCCCCAGGTCTCTGGCAAGAGAACGGATGGAGGGAAGCATGCTGCCGGGGAGCAGTTCTCCGTTTAATATGGAATTTTTAACGGCCTGCACGATCTGTTCATATATAGGCAGGCTGGAATCTTCTTTTATAAATATATTCAAAGGGCTCACTCCTTTTTATCCGGAAGAGGATAGTACATTTTCTCATAGGAGAGCATATAGGACAGGATAGGGGAACTGCACCGCACGGCAATCAGGGCATTGACTGCAAAGAGCAGCATCCATACAAGGAATATCCAGTGGTTCCATGCTATGTGTGTAACGGCGAGGGTATAGAATACAATGTTTTCTACGATCAGCAGTGCAAACCAGTAAACTCCTGCCATGACTTCCTCGCTTTTTTCAGTGACCATATCAGGCGCTGCCTCCAGCGCCTCTTTCCGGTTTCCCGGGTCTGTGCGCAGGTTCAGCGCCAGAATCAGGAAAAACCATAACCCAAGCTGGACAACGATCTCCATCCAGCCGCCGGAGAGAAAGAAACGTCCGGACATAAACAGCTGTACCAGGATGGTGAGCAGCAGGCTAAAGATGACTTTTACGACAAGGTGAAGGCGGAGATAATGCATTTTTTCCTTTTCGCCCACTGCACAGACGTAAAGAGGCATGGCAAGCCGGATCGGCATTTTTCTCAAAACCAGCCATAAAAACAGGATTGTTGCAACAGCGGTGATCGATACGGCAGATGCCTGGAGCGTTGGGGAGGACTCCATGGCGGCAAGTATCTCAGTACTGTAATCCTTGCCGGAAGTCTGGAGATCCCTCAAAAACTGAACCAGTGTAATCTGTACGCCCAGAATTGTAATCACAGCGTATACGATAAAGTACAGAATAAAGGTTAAAAAGTTTCTCTTAACATCCAGCCACAGATCATTTAAAATAATCCGGATCATTTGATAAAACCCCCTTTGCTAAGATAATACATCAAATCCTCCAGTGTCGGCCTTGCTGTTTCAAGTCCCAGCAGCTGTCCTTCCCGCGGATATTCGATCAGCAGGGAACTTCTGTAGGCTTCGTGGAGACGGCAGATCACATTGGCGCCAAAAAGGTGTTCAATCTGTTCCCGGGTACCATATGCGATATAAAATCTATCATTTAGTTCCTCTTTATCCAGCTGGAGGCAGAGACTGCCGTTATCCATAAGGGCGATATAATCTCCAATCTGATCTAAATCGGAGGTTAGGTGGGTGGAAAACAGAATGCTGCGTGTGCCGTTCTCAACGATGTCCTGCATGTAACCAAGCAGTTCTCTGCGAAACAGCGGATCCAGGCCCGCAGAGGGTTCATCCATCAGGAAAAGCTTTGCATCATGGGAGAGGGCAAAGGCCAGCTGAAACCGGGTCTTCTGTCCTTTGGAAAGCTTTCCTGCCTTCTGCCCGGGGGCTATTTCAAATCTGCTGCAGAACTTCAGAAACAGTGCATGGTCATACCGGGAATACAGGGAACCGAAAGATTTCCCGTTTGTTTCAACGGTAAGATTGTCTTCAAAGGGTGATTCATCCAGCACGAAGCCAATGTCATCCTTTGCCTGGCGCTCCTGGGTGTCCATGGAATGCCCGTTGATGAAGACTTCCCCGCTGTCTTTCTGATAGAGGCGCAGGATTGTCTTGATCAGAGAGGTTTTTCCTGCACCGTTCCTGCCGATCAGTCCCATGATATATCCAGGTTCCAGTGTGAGATTAATATCTGTGAGCTTTAAACTTCCAATTGCTTTGTTCAGATTTTTGATTTCAAGCAGATTGTCCATTGCGATCCTCCTGACTGTGAATCATACTGTATATATACTGTATATGTTTATATATACAGTATACCCTAAATATATATTTGTCAATAGGGGAATACAAAATATAGGTGATGGGAAATAATAACAGAAAACAGAAAGGAAATGAAGAAGAATGAATGTTCAAAAATGTGGAATTATCGGATGCGGCGGCGTAGGCGCCACAACCGCATATACATTGGTAGAAAGCGGGTTGTTCAATGAAATGGTCCTGATCGATATTGACAAACGCAAAGCGGAAGGAGAGGCCCTGGACATCGGGCACGGTATTCCGTTTACCGTCCCCTCTGATATCTATGCCGGAGATTACGAGGATCTTAAAGATGCATATCTGGTCGTGGTGACGGCAGGTGCTAATCAGATGCCGGGTGAGACAAGGCTGGATATCTCCGCAAAAAATGCAAAGGTTTTCAGACAGATCATTCCGGAAATTGTAAAATACAATTCCGAGTGTATCTTGCTGATTGTGACAAATCCGGTAGATATCCTAACCAGTCTGGCGCTGAAGCTGTCCGGTTTTCCGGCCAGCCGGGTAATCGGAAGCGGAACCGTGCTGGATACCGCAAGACTTAAATATCTTCTGGGCAAGAAGTTCAATTTGGATTACCGGAATATCCATGCCTGGATGATCGGGGAACACGGCGACAGCGAGCTTGCAGTCTGGAGCAGCGCAACAGTGGCGGGCCTTCCTGTAGACGAATACTGCCGCCAGCACGGGCGAACCCGCGCCAGTCTTCAGCTCAATGAAATATACGAAGAAGTCCGCGACAGCGCTTATGAGATTATAGACAGAAAAGGCTCTACTTTCTATGCTGTCGCGATGGCGGTAAAAAGAATCGCTCAGGCGCTGGTGCGTGATGAGCATTCCATTATGACAGTCTCCAGCCTGGCACAGGGACATTACGGCCTCAATCACGTCTGCATTGGCCTGCCTACTGTGGTAGGGAGAAATGGGGCGGAGGATATTATAGAGATACCTCTGAATGCACAGGAGAGAGAAGCTTTGAGTGAGTCGGCACAGGGGCTTCAGAAAATTATGGAATCTTTGTAGAGAGGGGGACGCTTTAAAACCGGGAAGCCTGGCACCTGGCGGGAGCATATATGCCATTTTAAAAATCCGCTCCGTTGCCGTAAGAATCCCTAAAGGAAAAAACATAGAAAATGGTGGTCCAGCGGCATGCAACCCGAAATTTGGTAATTTCGGGTCTTAGGCCGCTTCAGAATTTGACGTGAGACGTCAAATTCTGCCCACCATTTTCTATGTTTTTTCCTTAAGGGATTCTAACGGAAACTCTAGGACTTTTAAAATGGCATATATGCTCCCGCCAGGCGCCAGGCTTCCCGGTTTTAAAGCTGGTGCATCCGGGCGGTAGGAAGGCCGTCCTCGGGAGGAGATCTTAGCGGTGGCGGCTTATTGAATTGCTCGGTGGAACGTGATGGTTTAGGGAAGGGAGCGGGGCTGTTCGCGCCGGTAGCTTTGCAAGGGAGATTCTTGTTTATGGGCTGGGGTGCTGATATAATTATGGTAAAACGTTGGTTTAGGAGGTAAGATTTATGAAGGTTTTGATGCTGAATGGAAGCTGTAACTTGAAGGGATGTACATACACGGCTTTGGAGGAGATCGGAAGGGTGCTTTTGGATGAGGGCTTGGATTATGAGATTTTTCAGATTGGGGCGAAACCGGTCAGGGACTGTCTTGGGTGCGGCAAGTGCAGGGATGGAAAATGTGTTTTTACGGACGATGGAGTGAATGAGTTTGTGGAAAAGGCCTATGAGGCGGACGGGTTTGTATTTGGATCTCCGGTTTATTATGCGCATCCGAGCGGACGGAGTCTTTCGTTTTTGGACAGGGCATTTTATGGGAATAGCAGCGATGAACGCTGCAGGGCATTTAAGTATAAGCCGGGGGCAGCTATTGTATCCGCGCGGCGGGGTGGCACAACGGCCTCACTGGACGCAATCCAGAAGTATTTTGGGATTGCGCAGATGCCCACGGTTGGATCTACTTATTGGAATATGGTGCACGGGCAGAAACCGGAGGATGTCATGAAAGACGAAGAGGGACTGCAGACAATGCGTAATATAGGAAGGAATATGGCCTGGATGGTGAAGTGCTTTGCGGCTGGTAAGCAGGCGGGGATTGTGCTTCCAAAGACGGAACTGGAGTATTCTACGAATTTTATCAGGGAAGTATAGATAAATAGCACGGTGGAGGCCGTGCTTTTTAGCGGAAATGAAAGCGATTCTTATGGATTTAGCATGTTGGCGCAGCATCCCAAAAAGTTTATTGACGGATTTTGGAAAATCCCTTATGATTATTAGGTCGAAAGGGGGTGCTGAGTCTGATGAATGTTTTGAATATAGAGCATATAAGTAAGATATTTGGAGATAAGGTTATATTTGATGATGTATCGTATGGGGTACATGATGGAGATAAAATTGGGATTATTGGAATTAACGGGACAGGAAAAACAACATTGCTTAAAATTATTGCCGGCCTCGAAGAGCCGGATGAGGGGCAGGTTGTTAAGCAGAACGGCTTGAAAATGAATTATTTGCGGCAGGATCAGGAGTTTCCGGAAGGGGCAACCGTGCTGTCCTATGTGAGCTCTGGGAAGAAGCAGGAGGAATGGGATGCAGATAATGAGGCTAAAAGTATTTTGAACAGCCTTGGCGTCACAGATCATGAAGCCGTTATCGGGCCTCTTTCTGGTGGTCAGAAAAAACGGGTGGCTCTTGCGCGTGCGCTTGTTTCCGAGGCGGATATCCTTCTTCTTGACGAGCCGACCAACCACTTGGATGAAGAGACCGTGAACTGGCTGGAAGATTATCTGAAACGCTACCGGGGTGTTGTGATTATGGTAACTCATGACAGATATTTTCTGGATAAGGTAACGAATAAAATTTTGGAGATCAGCCATGGAAATCTGTTCGGATATGACGCGAATTATACCGGTTTTCTGGAGATGAAAGCCCAGCGTGAGGAGATGGAGCTGGCGAGCGAAAGAAAACGCCAGAGCGTGCTGCGCGTGGAACTGGAATGGGCCAGACGCGGCTGCCGGGCGAGAAGCACGAAGCAAAGGGCACGTCTGGAGCGCCTGGAGGCTTTGAAAAGCGGTACGGTTCCGGTTCAGGACCAGACGGTAGAACTGGAATCCATGGAAACCAGGATGGGGAAGAAAACGATTGAACTTCATCATATCAGTAAAGGTTTTGGGGACAGGAAACTTATCGAGGATTTTGACTATATTTTTCTGAAGAATCAGAGGATCGGGATTATCGGTGAAAACGGTTGCGGAAAATCAACCTTAATTAAGATGATTGCAGGTCTGATCGAACCCGATACAGGGAGCATTGAAATCGGAGAAACCGTTAAGATCGGTTATTTTGCACAGGAAGAACAGGACATGGATGATGGCCTGAGGGTGATTGATTTTGTGAAAGAGATCGCAGAATATATTCCGACCAGAGAAGGGCGGATTAGTGCGTCTCAGATGCTGGAGCGTTTTTTATTTACTCCTGATATGCAGTATGCACCCATTGGTAAATTATCCGGCGGGGAGAAGCGAAGGCTGTATCTGCTGAAAATTCTGTGCTCCGGCATTAATACGCTCTGCCTGGATGAACCTGGAAATTCCCTGGATATCCCCACACTGACGATTCTGGAAGATTATCTGAATTCATTTCCCGGGATAGTGATCACAGTATCCCATGACCGATATTTCCTGGACAATGTGGCTGACCGCATCTTTGCCTTTGAAAACGGACATTTGGTACAATATGAGGGAGGCTACACAGATTACCTGGAGGCGAAAAAGAATAAGGGGGCGGCGGAAACAGACCATAATACATCTGGGAAAGAGCAGGAAGATAAGAACCAGGCATACAAAGAGTGGAAGCAGAACCGCCCGTCAAAATTAAAGTTTTCCTATAAGGAACAGAAAGAATTCGAATCCATTGATGAGGATATCGCGGCGCTGGAAGAGAAGATAGAGTCGCTGGATGCCGACATTATGGCAAATGCTACTAATTCCGGGAGGTTAAATGAACTGATGGCTCAGAAAAGCCGGGCAGAGACAGAACTGGAAGAAAAGATGGAGCGGTGGGTATACTTAAATGATCTGGCAGAGCGAATAGAAGAGCAGAAAAACACATAATTATGAATAGTATTAAAAAATCAGAGCAGCAGCGGACTGCTCTGATTTTTATATTAATGTGATCTCTTCTTAAATCTGTTTACATGATTTTTTATGATAAGTATAATTGTTTGTTAAAACACAAACATTATTGCTATATATTACATAATAAAAAGTATATATTAAAATAATCTGAAAAATAATTGAAATAGGAATATTTTGTGCTATAATAATCATAGATATTGGAGCAGGCAACAGGAGTGTTTATTTTTGAAGATATGAAAGGAGAAACATATGAGTCATGTAGAATTGCAGGAGAACTATCAGCTTTTTATTAACGGCCAGTGGAAGGATGCTTCCGACGGTGCGGTGTTTACCTCCACATGTCCGGCGAACGGAAAAGTCCTAGCATCCTGTGCACAGGCGACAAAAGAAGATGTGGATGAGGCGGTAAATGCGGCGTGGGCGGCATTTGAGAGCTGGAAAAAGACAAGCGTCAATGAGCGTGCCGCAATCTTAAATCAGATCGCAGACATCATAGACAAGAACGCCGAATTTCTGGCAATGGTGGAATCCGTGGACAATGGGAAGCCGATCCGCGAGACAATGGCAATCGATATCCCTTATGCAGCCAGTCATTTCCGTTATTTTGCCGGCTGTATTATGGCGGAAGAGGGCAGCGCGGTTATGCTGGGCGAGGATACACTCAGTCTGATTCTGAGAGAGCCGATCGGTGTGGTTGGACAGATCGTTCCGTGGAACTTCCCGTTTTTAATGGCTGCCTGGAAACTGGCTCCGGTTCTTGCCAGCGGATGCTGTACGGTATTTAAACCATCCAGCTCTACATCGCTAAGCGTACTGGAATTTGCCAGGCTGGTGCAGGATGTAATTCCGGCGGGCGTATTTAACGTGATCACCGGCGCGGGTTCAAAATCCGGGCAATACATACTGGATCATCCGGGATTCAGAAAACTGGCGTTTACCGGTTCCACGGAAATCGGCTGCAGCGTGGCATGTGCAGCGGCAGAACGCCTGATTCCATCCACACTGGAACTGGGAGGCAAATCGGCCAACATCTTCTTCGATGACTGCAAATGGGATATGGCCATGGACGGACTTCAGCTGGGCATCCTCTTTAACCAGGGTCAGGTATGCTGTGCAGGTTCCCGTGTATTCGTACAGGAAGGAATTTATGACAGATTTGTAGAAGAGGCGGTGAAAGCATTCAACCAGATCAAAGTTGGCTTACCTTGGGAAGCAGAAACCCAGATGGGTTCCCAGATCAACGAGGCCCAGATAGAGAAAATCCTGAGCTATGTCGAAATCGGCAGGCAGGAGGGCGCTGTAGCAGCATGCGGCGGCGAGAGGGCATCGGAAGAAGAACTGGCCAAAGGCTGTTTCATGAAACCAACACTGCTTGTCAATGTAACCAACAACATGCGTGTAGCAAGAGAAGAGATATTCGGACCAGTAGCATGCATTATCAAGTTCAAAGACGAAGAAGAAGTAATAGCCATGGCCAACGACAATGACTACGGTCTGGGAGGCGCTGTATGGACACGCGACATCAACAGGGCCATCCGGGTATCCCGTGCAATAGAAACCGGCCGTATGTGGGTAAACACATACAACGCAATCCCCGAGGGCGCTCCATTTGGAGGATACAAAGCATCAGGCATAGGCCGTGAGACACATAAAGTAATCCTGGAACACTATACACAGATGAAAAACATCATGATCAACCTGTCAGAGGCCCCCTCAGGATTCTACCCTCCAAAATAAGCAAGAATCCAGAGAATGAGCTTTAGCCTCATTCTCGTACGTGTAGTAGGAACAAAGCAGTTCCGCCCCGTGCACATCACAAATATTAGCCAAAAACCATCCGCCGCCCCCGTCTGTTTCCCCCTAAAGTGGAGCCGTCCTACCGCATTGAAGAACCAGCTGCAGAGGAAACGGATATGTGGTGTGGCAGGGCATAGAATAAGTACTACTGCCCCTTAAGGAAATACAGCCTGACTTTATGGATGAAATTTTTTCACCGAAAAAAATTTCAAAGAGAGCTGAGCTTAGCTGTCATCAAGACAGCTAAGTGAATCTCTCTGGTTCCATAAAATCAGGCTGTATTTCCTTTAGGGGCAGTTCACGAATGGACAGCCCTGCCACACCACATATCCGTTTCCTCTGCAGCGTCAGCCAATCCGCCCCCGCGGTCCCCACTTTCCAAACTATCTATTTATATGTTATAATTATTTAATGCATTGACCCGGGCTGCATTAGGAAGTATAATATTACATGTGATTAACAAAACGAAAGAAAAGACAACAAACGCAGATACATGTGATTATTTTTAAATTATATGTGATTATATAGTCCGGGAAATCTTGTGACATAAGTGATAGAAGGAGAAGAAGCATGGAAAAACCAGTACTTGTGATCATGGCGGCAGGAATGGGAAGCCGTTATGGCGGTTTGAAACAGATTGACCCGGTGGATGAGGAAGGCCATATTATTATGGACTTTTCTATTTTTGATGCCAGGAGGGCGGGGTTTGAGAAGGTCGTTTTTATAATAAAGGAAGAAAACGAAGAAGAATTTAAAACCTGTATTGGAGACAGAATCAGCGAATATATGGAAGTAGCCTATGTATTTCAGAAGCTGGATGATCTTCCGGAGGGATTTGCGGTGCCTGATGGACGTGTGAAGCCGTTCGGGACGGGGCATGCAGTTTTATGCTGCAGGAATGTGATCGATGGCCCTTTTGCTGTTATCAACGCGGATGATTATTACGGTGTTCATGCTCTGGAGGAGATTTACCGTTATCTTTCGGAACATGCGGATGATGAGAAGTACAGGTATGCCATGGTGGGGTACCGACTGGATAATACTCTAACAGATAATGGGTATGTATCCAGGGGGATCTGCGAGACGGATGAAGAGGGCTATCTGACCGGAATTATTGAACGGACTCACATTGAGCGAACAACGGAAGGAATTGAATATACAGAGGATGATGGAAAGACATGGAACAAGATAGACAAGAACTGTATCGTATCTTTGAATATGTTTGGCTTTACGAATAGTTTTTTGAGAGAACTGGAGGAGCGGTTCCCGGTATTTCTGGAGAAGAACCTGAAGGAATCACCTTTGAAGTGTGAATATTTTCTGCCGTCGGTGGTAGGTGAACTTCTTGATGAGGATAAGGCGACTGTGAAGGTGTTGAAATCCGAGGACAGATGGTATGGGATCACATATAAGGAAGATAAGCAGAGTGTTGTGGATGCGGTTGCAGAGATGAAGGGAAAGGGAACCTATCCCCTGCACCTCTGGAGATAAACAGGCATACGGTATCAGGCAACAGACAAAGAAGAACAGCAGACAGAAAGGAAAAGGTAAGTATAATGGCAGTTTTAGTAGCAGGCGGCGCCGGATATATAGGAAGTCATACATGTGTGGAACTCTTAAAGCGAGGCTATGATGTGGTAGTCGTTGATAACCTCTACAATTCCAGTGAGAAAGCGCTGGAGAGAGTGCAGAAGATTGCAGGAAAGGAACTGAAGTTTTATAGAGGTGATATTTTGAACAGGGAGGATCTGGAACCCATATTTGAGCAGGAAGACATTGAGGCGGTTATTAACTTTGCCGGATTGAAAGCTGTGGGTGAGTCCGTTGTGAAGCCCTGGGAATATTATCACAACAACATTACCGGAACGTTGATTCTCTGCGATGTGATGCGCAGACATGGCTGCAAGAACATGATATTCAGTTCTTCCGCAACCGTATACGGAGATCCTGCTGAGATTCCGATTACGGAGAAGTGCCCGAAGGGGGAGATCACCAATCCGTACGGACAGACGAAAGGCATGTTGGAACAGATCCTTACGGATCTGCATACCGGGGATCCGGAGTGGAATATTATGCTTCTGCGTTACTTTAATCCGATCGGAGCGCACGAATCCGGCCTGATAGGGGAAGACCCGAAGGGAATCCCGAATAATCTGGTTCCTTATATTGCGCAGGTGGCAGTTGGAAAGCTGGACTGTCTTGGCGTGTTTGGTGACGATTACGATACCCATGACGGTACGGGCGTCCGGGATTATATACACGTTGTAGATCTGGCTGTGGGCCATGTGAAGGCGATCGAGAAGATGAAGAGCAGCAAAGGGGTGCACATCTATAATCTGGGAACCGGGACAGGTTACAGTGTTCTGGATGTCGTAAAGGCATATGAAAAGGCGTGCGGCAAATCTATCCCTTATCAGATCAGGCCCCGGCGCGCAGGAGACATCGCCACTTGTTACTGTGATGCGTCCAGGGCGAAAGAGGAACTGGGATGGACTGCCGAGCGAGGAATTGAGGAGATGTGCGCGGATTCATGGAAATGGCAGTCGATGAATCCGAATGGTTACAGGGACAGTGAATAGATGAAAAAGTGGACAGGAGAAAGGTGTAATGTGCGCAGAAGGTAAATTGACAGATGTGGAATACCTGCCATTATCCTGCAGCCAGATGAATATCTGGAATCTGGAAATGGCACACCCGGGACTCCCGATTAACAACATATGTACGGCACTTAAGATTGAAGGGAATCTGAATCTGGAATATCTTCAGACATGTATTGAGCTTGTATACAGGGCCTTTCCGTCTCTCAGAACAAGAATTACCATTAGGGACGGGCAGCCTTATCAGTATGTGACAGAAGAGATACCTGCCAGAACGGCATTTTTTGATTTTACTGAGACAAATGAGCAGGGGGTGGGAATCTGGTTTCAGTCCGTTGCCAGAGAGCACTTTACACTGTATGATTCTCCGCTGTGCCAGATGGTGATTTTTAAAACGTCCGGGAACAGCGGGGGAATCCTGACCAGAGTGCATCATATCATAGCAGATGCATGGTCTCATGCACTGATTACAAATTATATCATACATAATTATTTTCAACTTCTTCTGGGAGGCAGGGCGGACAGTTTTGCGGCGCCTTCGTATGAAGGTCATATCTTAAGCGAGCAGAAGTATCTGAAGTCCAAAGCTTTTGAAAAGGATAAAAAATACTGGAGCGGGGTGCTAAGTGATATCCTGCCAGCGGCGGCCAAGGAATATCAGTGTCCGGTCATAAGCCCTGTGGGTCTCAGAAAGTCGTACCGGCTTTCTAACCGGCTGAACCGGCTTATTGGAGGATTCTGCTCGAAGAATAAAGTTTCTCCGTTTGCTGTTTTCTATATGGGCCTGGCTGTCTATCTGCGGCGCATGAAAGGGCAGGAACGGTTCTGTGTCGGTGTACCTACCATAAACAGGCTTAATTTTCAAGATAAGCAGACCGGTGGTATGTTCGTGAATACTCTGCCTTTTGTGAATGAACTGGATATTTCCATGACGTGGAACGAGTTCAATGAAAAGCTGCAGGACGACTGGTTTGCGTTACTCTGTCATCAGCGAATTCCATTTGAATCAATAAAAAAAATAGTAAGCCAAAATGGCAGGAATGTATCGGACCCCTTATTTGATATCGTATTGTCCTATCAGAACGGAAAGATGGACCACCTGAAAGGCGCAAGAGTTTCTCTGGAGGGACGGTGGCTGTACAGCGGCTATCAAAGCGAATCTCTCTGCATCCATCTAAGCAGCAGAGATCAGGAAAACCAATATACAGTAGATTATGATTACCTGACCCAGATATTTTCGGAAGAGGAAATTGATCGGCTGCATGAGAGTCTTTCCCGGATTCTTAAGGAGGCGCTGCAGAATCCGGATGTTCCGATAGCCGGCCTTCAGATCTTAAGTGAGGAGATGGAAGAGCAGGTCATCTACGGATTCAATCAGACCGATGTCTGGTATAACAGGGATGTGGGTATCGCAGACCAGTTGTCAGAGATCTTCAGGCTGAACCCCGGGAGAGCGGCAGTTATATTTGAAGGCAGAAGGATATCCTATCAGGTACTGGAAGAGTCCTCAAGGAAAATAGCGTGTGGGATTGCGGGAAGAACCGGTGCCGGAAAAGGAACTGTGGCTGTCCATATGAGGAGGTCGGAGAAGATATTTACGGCGCTGTGCGGGATTATTCTCTCCGGAAACAGCTGGCTTTTGATTGATATAGATTTGCCTGGACAGCGGAAACGGGAGATGGTGAGCGACAGCCAGGCGCTTTTCTGCATATGCACAGAACCTGCAGAGGAGCTGTCCGGCTGTGTGGAGCTGGTTCTGTTAGAGGAGCTGGCAGATGTGAATAAATTGCCGGATTGTGTAACGGCAGAATATAAGGCGGCCGAGGCTGGGCCGGATGACCTGGCATACCTGGTTTACACATCGGGCAGCACGGGGACGCCAAAGGCCGTGGAGGTGGAGCAGCACAGTGTGCTGAATCTGGCGGCGGCTATGCAGCCGCTCTATCCGAAGGGCGCTGTTCTCGCGATCTGCAGTGTAGGATTTGACGCATTCTTACTGGAGAGTGTGATTGCCCTTCTTTGCGGCCGGACAGTCGTGCTGGCCTCAGAGGCGGAAATGAACCATCCACAGAGGCTGGGCAGCCTGATCCAAAATTATGACGCCGGTTTTATGGCGTTGACTCCGTCCCGTTTGTCTGCATATTTGAAGAACGCAGATTTCTGTGCATCACTGGTGCATATGGAGACGGTGATCTGCGGGGGAGAGAGCCTGCCATCCGAGCTTTCTAAAAAGCTAGCTGATCATACGTCTGCGGCGCTGTATAACCAGTATGGCCCTTCCGAGGCGGCAGTCGCGGTCAGCCATGATGTGGTAAACGGCAGAGAGTCCGTACATATAGGCCGGCCCCTGCAGAACTGCAGGATCTATATACTGGATGAATTCCAGAATCCTCTTCCCCCGGGATCCGTCGGAGAACTATATATTGCCGGTGATTGTCTGGCGAGGGGATACCACAACAGGGAAGAGCTTACTAAAGAGCGGTTTATGAACGATCCTTTCCGGGACGGCGGGCGCATGTACCGAACCGGGGATTTTGGTAAATGGTCAAAAGACGGTAAAATCTTTTATTTGGGCAGAAGGGATGACCAGGTAAAGCTGCTCGGACACCGGGTTGAACTTTCCGAGATCGAATCCGTTCTCATGCGGCATGAGAAGGTAGAGACCGCTGCGGCCGGGATATGGGAGAACCGGCTGATCGCCTATTATACAGGGGATGCCCTGCTTACGGAAAGCGAACTGCTTACATTTGCCGCCAATTATCTGCCGCGGTATCTTCTGCCTGCGGCGGTGGCCAGGGTGGATGCTTTTCCGCTGAACAATAACGGAAAGATCGATTTCACGGCCCTTGAGAAGCCTGTATTAACAGGCGGCGGGGATTCCCCGGCCGATGAAGTGGAAGAAAAACTGCTGGCTGTCTGGCGGAAAGTACTGGAACGGGAGGAACTGGACGTTCATTCCGATTATTTTATGTCGGGAGGGGATTCACTGAATGCCGTGCTGATGCTTCTGGAAGTAGAAAAACAGTTTTCCCGGAGCATTACCGTACAGGAGCTGTACGCGAATGCAACACTGAGACGGCTGGGCAATCTCATCAGAGGCAGAGAGATCCGTCCGGAAGTACAGCGTGCGGAGATCCGGAGAGCTTCGGAGAGGAACTGGTATCCGGTGACACCGTCACAGGCAGGATTTTACGTTATGCATCAACTGGATGAGACGAAGATCGGCTACAATATGCCAACCGCGTTCCATCTCAGCGAATGGCTGGATTATCCGCGGCTTGAGCGCGCATTTGTCAGGATGATAGAGGAGGATACTTCTCTGCGGACTACATTTCATATAGAAGACGGCCGGGTAATTGCCAGAGTCAGCCCAGGAACGGAGTTTCGGATGCAGTGGATGGAGTGCGGCAGCACAGAGGAGGCAATGGCAGGCTTTGTCAGGCCCTTTGACCTGACGGAAGGACCGCTGCTTCGGGCGGCTATGCTAAAGTTGCCGGACAATGAACCATATCTGCTGCTGGATATGCACCATATCATCTCCGATGGCTTAAGCAGCCAGCTTCTGCTGGGCCGGCTGAACCAGTATTATCAGGAACTGCCGGTTTCCATGCCGGAGCTGGATTATATTGATTATGCCTGGTGGGTCAGCGAGAAGATCAGCCAGGAAGAAGATCCGTGCAGGGCATTCTGGCGGAAACAGCTGCCGGATAAGCTGCCGGAGCGGGAGCTTACGCCCGACAGACCCAGGCCGCCTGTATTTGACGGGGCAGGGGGGCAGTACGAGTTTGATCTTTCCCCGTCCCTGAGTGAGAGGGTCGCAGGCTTCTGTGAAGAACAGCATGTTACACCCTTTGTGCTCCTTCTTGCCGTCTACGGACTTTTCCTGAGCCGGTATTCCGGAAGCACGGAAGTTGTGGCAGGGACGCCGTTTTCCGGCCGCCGCCGGCAGCATATGGAGGAGATGACCGGCGTGTTTGTCCAATCTCTTCCGGTATTTATGCAGGCCGGGCCTAAGGAAACATTCACAGCGTACCTGGATTCGGTGAAGCAGACGGTTTCGGGGATGCTGGATCATCAGGAAATTACCCTGGAAGAACTGCTGGAAATTGCCAAAACGTCGAGGACTAGAGACAGGAATCCTCTTTTTAGCGTGATGTTTACCATGACGCCTTTGAAAAGCGGGGATATATCGATCGGAAATGCGAAGCTTAACTACATCCCCGGCAATACACATGCCGTGAAGATGGATCTGAATCTGGAGGCCGTGCATCTGGAGGGAAGATATCATTTTCGGTTCGAGTACGCCAGGAGTTTGTTTGACGAGGTGACGATCGCATTTTACAGCAGGTGTTATCTGCAGGGGCTTAAGGAAGTGCTCCGAAATCCGGAGGCGCTGCTTTCAGAGTTCACCATGCTGGATAAGGCGGATCAATACAGACTGCTGGATCAGCCCGTGCGCCTCAGGACGCCTTATGATGCGACAACGGTGGATCAGGCCGCCGATTATTATGCCTATGCGGATCCGGAGCGGACTGCTGTACATTGGGGAAACGATTCCTGTTATTCTTTTGGGGAGCTGAAGGAGAAGACCGATGTTTTGGCGGGAATTCTGAGGACTGAGGGAATCGGCCTGGGAGATAAGGTGGCTTTTCTTACGAAGAGAACGGGTCTGCTGCCAGTTTTTATGTTCGGTATTCTGAAAGCCGGTGCGGCTTATGTCCCGATCGATCCCGAATTTCCAAAGGAGCGGATTCTTTACATGCTGACGCAGGCAGATGTCAGGCTGGTGCTTTATGGACAGCAGGAACTGGTTCTGGGGGATCTGCCCTGCAGGGAACTGGTCTGGGATGGACGAGAAGCGGAATCTGTTTTGGAAGTACCGGCTGCAGAGCATGGAGCCCAGGATGCGGCAAACGTGATCTTTACTTCCGGAACCACAGGGAAGCCGAAGGGCGTGGTTATGTGCCACAAATCCCTGTCAAATCTGCTGGCGCACCTGGAACCTCTGCTGGGAGGCAGGGAGGAAAAGATCCTGTGTGCATCGAACTGTGTCTTTGATGTGTTTACGACGGAGACGATACTGGCGCTTGGAAAAGGTTACGCGGTCAGTGTTGCCGATGAGGAGGAGATGCTGCTTCCATGGAAGATGGCGGAGCGGATCCTGCGTGACCATGTTACTGTGCTCCAGCTGACGCCGTCGAGAATCCAGATGTGCCTGGGCGATGAGGCATTCTGCAGGGCACTGCGTGGGATACACCGGGTGATCCTTCTGGGTGAACCGTGGAGTATGGAATTAAAAGACAGGCTGAACGGTCTGACAGATGCCCGGATCTTCAATATTTATGGTCCAACGGAGACTTCCGTGCACAACTGCCAGGGAGATATTACGGATGAGAATAGTATCCATATCGGAAAGCCCATCGGAAACTGCCGGTATTATCTGCTGGATGAGGAACGCCGCCCCGTGCCGCCCACAGCCGTCGGGGAAATCTATATTGCCGGGGAATGCCTGTCACCGGGGTATATCAACCGTCAGGACCTGACGGATCAGGTCTTTCTGCCGGATCCATATATCAAAGGAGAAAAGATGTACAGGACCGGAGACAGGGGCAGGCTCAGGGCCGATGGAAACTGGCAGTGCCTTGGACGGGTGGATACTCAGATTAAACTGAACGGGCATCGGATCGAGCCTTTGGAGATTGCGCAGATTATGTTGCAGTCGGGGCTGGTGAAGGAGGCCGCCGCCGTGCCTGTCCTGCATCAGGGCGCGGTTCACTTCCTCAGGGCCGCGGTAGTCAAATCGGAGGGATATACGGAAGAATTACTCCGGGCTTATATGAAGAAGAAACTTCCGGACTATATGATTCCTTCAGAGATCCAAGTGCTTGAGGAATTACCAAGAACGGCCAGCGGCAAGACGGATCTGAAAAAACTGGCGGAGACTGAGGCAGAAGTGCATGAGGCCGGAGCCTGTGTATCGGGGATTGCCGAGTTATGGAAAGAAGTGCTGGGACGGGAGCCGCTGAGAGACGTATCGTTCTTTGAACAGGGCGGAACCTCGCTCCAGGCAATTCTTATTTTAAATCGTTATCACCAGAAAGAGTATGATTTTGGCATCAACGATTTTTACCGTTGTCCTACGCTGGGGGAGCAGGAAAAAATGCTTTGCGTCTTGCCAGGGAAAGACAGGGAACAGGCGCTGCCAGCACAAAAAGAAGCACGCTGGGAACTGCCGGATGTGCTTTCAGAGCAGGAAGAAAAGATGTGCAGGCCCGGGAATATATTACTGACTGGCTGCACAGGTTATCTTGGAAGTTATATATTAAAAAAACTGCTGGAATACGGCAATGAGGAAATGTACTGTCTGGTAAGAGGGGGAAATATCCGGCTGGAGGAAAGCATGAATTATTACTTCGGCGCCGGGTATCTTGACAAATATAAGGATCGGATTCATGCATTTGACGGAGAACTGACGGCTGATCAATTTGGGGCGGATCCATCCGTTTATGAAGAAATGCTGCATAGTGTCACGCGGGTATTCCACTGTGCGGCGGACGTCCGGCATTATGCGCCGGAAGAAGAGCTCATCAGCACGAATGTTGAGGGTACCCGGCAGGTGCTCCGCTTCGCAGAGGCTTCCAAAGCGGCGGTAATGCATATATCCACAATCAGTGTTGCAGGGATGCAGACGGCCCGGACAAAGGAACGGGGAGCAGCATTGACGGAGAAGGATCTGGATATCGGCCAGAATTGGTGGGAGAACCCCTATGTCAAGAGTAAAATCATGGCGGAGAAACTGGTGGATGATGCAGTACGGAAAGGGCTTGGCGCCAACATCTTCCGGATCGGAAGGCTGGTCGGCAGTTCCTTTGACGGGAAATTCCAAAAAAATCCGGAATCGAATGCATTTTACAGGCTGGTCAAAGGGATGATAGAATTAGGGATGCTTCCGGAGGTTCTGTACCATCAAAGGCTGGAGGTGACTCCGGTCAATCTGGCGGCTGAGGCGGTTGTAAGGCTGAGCAAAACGACAAAGTCCGCCTATCATATCTGCAGTCCCAACGAGATTGAAATCGGCAGTCTGGCGGAAGCGTGCGGACCTGTACAGATAACGGATGCAGAGACGTTCGCAGGGGTATTAGTGGAAAAGAGCATGCAGTCGGACTCTCCGTATATCCAGGCATTGGCACAGACCTGGTTTGAACTGCAGAGCCGGGAGGCCGATGTAGAGCCTGACACGGCTTTTTCGCAGGAAGCACTGGCTGCATTGGATTTCTGGTGGCCCAAGCCAGATCTCAGGAAAATGAAATTGTGCTTTACCAAAGAAGAGGGGAGGGAAGCTCGGTGATGACAATAGCCGGACATATACTGGATATATCAGCAGCAGTACTGGGCTTTTTCATAGTCAGCTGTCTGATGAAGGGCAGGCTGTCGGCAGTTCAGAAGCTTTATCTTTCCTCGGCCGGATTTCTGCTGATCTGGCTGCTGGCAATCATTGGGATGGAGTACACCGAGAATATGGCGGCGCTGCAGGTCATGGATGCAATTACATGTGCCTGTTCCGCTATGCTCATTATGACTATACTTCTGATTTCCCTGATTTTTACGAAAAATCAGGTGAAGATACCGCGGCATTACTGGTTTTTATATACACTGCCGGTGCTCTCGTCTCTCGTTGTATTTACGAATCCTCTGCACCATCTGTTTTACAGACAGTTTTCTATCTATGCATCGGAAGTAAGGTTTGGGCCTCTGTTTATCATCTCGGGGCTGCAGTATTATGCTTATTCCATTATCGTAGTTATTCTCATGTTCCGATATGGAATCAGGCGCAGGAGCAGAAGCGTATGGGGACAGGTGGGGCTGTTTATCGGAGGGCTGTTTGTTCCGTTCTTCACGAATCTTCTGGCAACCCTTAAAATTGTAGACCTGCCGATATCTGCCACTCCGCTGGCCTTTCTGGTCACGATATTGTGTCATGGAATTGCCATGTATTACCTGAATTTTCTGAATATCAAACCGGTAGCCCTGGAAAGCATGGTAGATAATGTGTCGGAAGGGTACGTCATTCTTTCTTCCGACAGATGCATTATTTACTCAAATGCTGCATTTGATGAAGTATTCGGGGAACAGTATAAAATGAAAATCAACAGTTATTTGAACCAGGTGGTTGAGGGACTGGAGGAGCGGAAACGGGATGTGATTTACAATCTGCTTAATTTTTTTGATGTCTGTAAACAGTCTGTAAATGTCATCTCTTATGAACAGGCGATTCTGTGTGAAGAAGGCAAGGTCTACTATTCGGTAGAACTAACGCCCATTTTTGTCAAGCACAGCATGGCCGGTGTCCTGGCAATGTTCCGGGATGTGACAAAGCTAAAAGAGGAGATGAAAAGAAAGCAGCAGAATCTGAGCCGGGCAATGGAGAGGGAGCGCCTGATTTCACTTGGGCAGATGATTGGAAGTATTTCCCACAATCTCAAGACCCCGATTATGGCTATATCGGGGGATGTAACGATTCTGGAAGATTTAGTGAGAGAGTATTCCCAGAGTGTGGGAGATCCGGAGGTGACGATTCAGGACCATCAGGAAATCGCCGGGGAGATGGATGGCTGGCTGGCAAGGATTAAAGAATGCTGTGCTTATATGTCAGACATCATAACGACGGTAAAGGGTATGGCTGCAAATTTAAGTACATCCTCGGAGGAGGATTTTACAATGGATGAAGTGTTCAAAAGAGTGGAAATGTTTCTGAAGGGTAAGCTGGTCAAAAATGGCTGCAGGCTGATCACGGATAACAGGCTTTCAGAGAACACTGTGATACAGGGGGATATCAATAATCTGGTCCAGGTAGTCAATAATCTTTTGGACAATGCATGTGATGCCATGGAGGGGAAGGGCGGAGACGTTGAACTTAAGGCCTGGAAAAAGGACGGCAGTGTCTACATTGCTGTGAAGGATTATGGAACGGGCATCTCTGCAGATGTGAGGGAAAAACTGTTCCGTTCAATGTGCACAACAAAGGGAACGAAAGGAACCGGACTGGGCCTGTATAGCTCGGCGGAGATTATACGGGCACGGTTCGGCGGCAGAATATGGGGTGAGAATCACGCAGAAGGAGGAGCCTCCTTCTATATCGAGCTTCCAATAGAGGAAGAAGAGAGAGGATAAAGGGAATGCGGAAGAACAGAGCTGGAAAAGAAAAAAATGGTTTTAAAATGTTCATTCTGGACGATGACAGAAATATTCTGGATGCTTTGAGTGCCAATTTCCGCACAAAAGGCTACGAAGTAGAAACACAGGAAAATCCGCTTACAGCATTGGAACAGCTGAAGAACGGCCATTATGATATTCTGATTCTGGACTTTATCATGTCCCCGATCTGTGGGGATGAGGTGGTTGCTCGGCTGAGAAAGTTCGATAACAGAATTTATGTAATCATGCTGACGGGGCATAAAGAGCTGGCGCCGCCGTTAAATACGATCCGTGAACTGGAGATTCAGGGATACTGTGAGAAGAGCAGCCGGTATGACCAGCTGGAACTTCTTGTGGAAAGCTGTGTGAAATGCATTCGGCATATCAATACGATCTACCGGTATCAGGACGGGCTGTCCAGCATTCTGGACGCGATACCCCACCTGCACCAGATGGTGCCTGTCGATGAGCTGTGCGGGCAGGTGCTGAAGGAGTTGAAGGCTCTGGTACAGACAGGTGATGGTTTTGTGTGGGTGAAACCGGATGGTGTACTGACGGATCCGGGAAATGCCGAATTGCC
The DNA here is from genome assembly GCF_009680135.1 of Eubacterium sp. BIOML-A2. Classification (NCBI taxonomy): domain Bacteria; kingdom Bacillati; phylum Bacillota; class Clostridia; order Eubacteriales; family Eubacteriaceae; genus Eubacterium; species Eubacterium sp. BIOML-A2. The sequence goes on along the minus strand of NZ_WKZK01000032.1, from coordinate 9,633 downwards.
GGCGGATATATACCGAGGGGCCGGCTCTTACGATAAGCCGTTTTTTGAGTTTGAGAATGAGGATTTCCCGGTAATTGTAGAACACGTCAGAAAGAGTATGGCGGAGCAGCGGATTATCTTTCATAATGGAGTCCTGCTTGTGCCTCTTCTTGGGAAACGGGAGATCATCCTGGGTGTCATGGGAGCGAAGACCGGGACGGCACCGGATACCACGCTGGAGGCGCTCTTGTCGGTGTATGCGGAGCAGGTATCCACAGCCCTTCACAATACACTGCTGAAAATGCTGTTAAATGCCAACAATAAGAGGCTCTCAGGCATGAATAAGCGGCTGATGGACAGCTATATGCAGACGGTAGAGGCGCTCAGGCTGCTGGTGGATGCCAAGGATATCTACACAAGAGGGCATTCCGACCGGGTATCCTATTACGCGGTGAAACTTGCGGAACGCCTGGAATATGACGCGGAATTTGTGAAACGGGTCAGGGTGGCAGGACTTCTGCACGACATTGGGAAGATCGGTGTATCGGACGCAGTGCTTAGCAAACCAGAGCGGCTAAGCGAGGAGGAATTCAGAGAGATCAAAAAGCATCCCGGCATGGGCGCTAATATTCTGTCCTGTATGGAGATGTTCAGCAATACGGGAGAGATTGTGTGTGCGCATCATGAGCGCTATGACGGGACGGGTTATCCCAGAAAACTGAAGGGGGAAGAGATTCCGCCGGAGGCCAGGATCATAGCAATTGCGGACGCATTTGACGCGATGATGTCCGACCGTCATTACAGAAAAAAACTCTCATTTGCAGCGGCTGTGAGCCAGCTGGAAGAGGGAAAAGGAGCCCAGTTTGACGGCCATTATGTGGATGTATTTCTGGAAGTGCTGAAGGACTATGATACAATCAATGAGCAGCTGCGATGGACTTATGATGAAAATAAAGGAAGAAACGAAAATTATGGAGCAGAAGAATATTTATAAACAGGTAAAACTATATAAAACACTGCAGGAGTGCCTGCTTGACGTGCAGGATGCATATGCAGAGAGACCGGCTATCACGTCTTTCGACAGAGCGGGTACCCAACGGGATGTTTCTTACCGGGAATTTGTAAAAGATGTGCAGGGAGCCGCCTATATGATGGTGCAGAAAAAAATGGCGGGTAAACACATTGCCCTGGTGGGAGAAAATACTTACGAATGGATTGCTGCATTCTGTGCGGCCGGCTGCATCGGTTCCGTGGGAGTCCCGATCGACGTGGAACAGCCGGAGAAAGAAATCCTGAATCTGGCTGAATTTGCGGATGCTTCTTACGCGGTAGTGCAAAAAGATTTTAAAGATGCATTTCAGGGATGGAAAAAAGAACGCGTGATCTGCATGGACACCGGAATCAGGGAGATGATAGAAGAAGGCAGAAGAAAGGTGGAGCAGGAACAGATCCAGGGATTTTCATTTGCCCAGGACATCGGGCCGGATACAACGCTGGCAATTGTTTATACGTCAGGAACGACCAGTGTTTCCAAAGCCGTTGTACTAAGCCATTACAATATGATGTATGATGCCTGTTGCTGCCAGGCTTCGGTACAGCTGGAGGACAGGATGTTCAATCCGCTTCCTCTTTACCATACATATTCCCTGGGATGCGGGATTCTGGATATGATCGCGCACGGCCAGAATATCTGCATCAACGGAAATCTGAAAACGCTGTTCCGCGACATCAGGCTTTACAGGCCGAGTATTCTCATGGCGGTGCCCCTGATTTTAGAAAATCTGCTCAAAGAAATTCACCGGATCCAGGAAAATATGGGAATCCGTGAGCAGACAGCCCAGGCAGTAGAAAAATATAAAAAAGGAATCTTTACAAAAAAACCCGTGAAGGTCAACGGCATGGACCTGATCCTGGGGGATCAGCTGAAGACGATCTGCTGCGGCGGAGCACATTTGAATGAAAAAATAGCAGAGGAATTTGCAGCTTATGGTATTGACGTGCTTCAGGGCTATGGAATTACAGAGTGCAGTCCACTGATCAGCAACAGCATCCGGGGACAAAACAGAATCAACTCCGTCGGCCTTCCGCTTCCGGGGGTGGAATTAAAGCTGGCAGACGGGGAGATCCTGGTGAAGGGGCCCATTGTATTTAAAGAATACTATAAGAATCCGGGCGCTACGGAGGAAAGTTTTACAGATGAATGGTTCCATACAGGGGACATTGGCTATATGGACAGAAAAGGCTTTCTCTATATTTGCGGGAGAAAGAAAAACCTGATCGTTTTCAATAATGGAAAAAAGGTAGTTCCGGAGGAACTAGAAGCTTATATCCAGGAACTTCCTCTTGTGAAAGAAGTAATGGTGTACGGTGCAAGTACGGGAAATGCACTGGATGAGGTGAAGCTTTCCGCACTGGTCTGCGTGGACGCGGAGAAGACCAGTGAGACAGACAATTACAGGATACTGGAAAGTATACAGGAGTCCATTGCGGAGTTGAATGCAAAACTGCCGGTCTATAAGAGAATCCAGTCTGTAAAGCTGTCCGAGTCTGAATTTAAAAAGACCTCCATGCAGAAAATCCAGAGAAGGAAGGTGACGGTATGACAGAGGAGGAAATGCTGCTCCTTGTAGAAGAGATCGTAAGAGAGGTGACAGGGGTGAAGAAGCTGACCATGGACACCGAGTTTGTAAATGACCTGGCGCTGAATTCCATGGATGTGGCCAATCTGGTATGCGCGTTCGAGGAGAGATTTGATACGGATATTCCCATGAAAGACGTGCGCAACCTTATGCAGGTGAGAGACGTGATCCGGTATATGCAGAAATGGGAACATATGCGGGACGCAGACGGCCGTACCGATGAGAACGATTTGTAATTTGTAAGAAATCACAGGAAATTATGAAAATCTCTTGACAAAGAAATGGGAACTTGATATTATTAAAAAAACAGAACGCACTCTGTTTTTGCATTTCTGAAGTTAGACAGGAAAGTAGGGAAGCATATGAGAAGACAGGTTTTTTCATTGCTGGTTGACAACAATCCGGGTGTACTAAGCAGGATTGCTGGGCTTTTCAGCAGAAGGGGATACAGTATTGACAGTATTACGGCAGGAATGACGGCCGATCCCAGATTCACAAGGATTACGGTTGTTGCAAGCGGAGACGAACTGATACTGTCCCAGATAGAAAAGCAGGTCCGCAAGCTGGAGGATGTTATTGAGATCAAGGTTCTTAAGGACGGTGAATCCGTTTACAGGGAGCTGATCATGGTGAAGGTTCGTGCCAGCGCAGCACAGCGGCCGGAAGTGATTTCCATCGCAGATATATTCAGGGCCAAGATCGTTGATGTTGAGAAGGAATCTATGATGATCGAGCTGACAGGGAACCAGTCCAAGCTGGAAGCGTTTCTGAACCTGCTCGACGGCTATGAGATACTGGAGCTGGCAAGGACGGGGATCACGGGGCTTGCGCGTGGGATCAAGGATGTCACATTTATAGACTGACATGCAGTACATAGGGACGGGAAGCTAGAGGCTGACAGCCTTTAACTCATATAAAAAGCAATTTATCATCAGTTAATGCACACGAAAGCACATTGATGAAAGAGGAATTAGGAGGAATATCAAGATGGCAGCAAAAATTTATTATCAGGAAGACTGCAACCTTTCGATGCTGGAAGGAAAAACAATCGCAATTATCGGTTACGGAAGCCAGGGCCATGCACATGCACTGAATCTAAAAGAATCAGGCTGCAATGTGATCATCGGTCTGTATGAAGGAAGTAAGTCCTGGGCAAAAGCAGAGGCACAGGGATTTGAAGTATTTACAGCCGCTGAGGCAGCTAAAAAAGCGGATATCATCATGATTCTGATCAACGATGAGAAGCAGGCTGCAATGTATAAGAAAGATATCGAGCCAAATCTGGAAGAGGGCAATATGCTGATGTTCGCACACGGTTTTGCAATCCACTTCGGCCAGATTGTACCTCCTCCGTATGTAGATGTTACTATGATTGCACCGAAGGGACCGGGACACACAGTACGAAGTGAGTATCAGGTTGGCAAGGGTGTACCTTGTTTGGTGGCTGTACAGCAGGATGCAACGGGCAAGGCTTTGGATAAAGCGCTTGCATATGCGCTGGGAATCGGCGGTGCCAGAGCCGGCGTACTGGAGACTACGTTCAGAACAGAGACGGAGACAGACCTGTTCGGCGAGCAGGCAGTACTCTGCGGCGGCGTATGCGCATTGATGCAGGCAGGCTTCGAGACTCTGACCGAGGCCGGATATGATCCGAGAAACGCATACTTCGAGTGTATTCATGAGATGAAGCTGATTGTAGATCTGATCTATCAGTCAGGCTTTGCAGGAATGAGATATTCTATCTCCAATACGGCTGAATTCGGCGATTACATAACAGGACCAAAGATTATCACGGAAGATACCAAGAAAGCAATGAAGAAGATTCTTAGCGATATCCAGGACGGATCTTTTGCAAAGGAATTCTTGCTTGATATGTCCGACGCAGGCGGCCAGGCTCACTTCAGAGCAATGAGAAAGCTTGCAGCAGAACATCCGGCAGAGAAGATCGGTGAGGAAGTAAGAAAACTTTACAGCTGGAGCGATGAAGATAAGTTGATCAATAACTAATCAAAGAGACAGCATAGTAATCATAGGATATAGACCCCGGCGTTTCTAATAATGAGGTGTGATAGCGATAGCGGCAAAAAGCTAATAAAATCAATGGTTTTGCGGACAGCGGATAGACAGGGAATGTGTTAAAAACTGAATACGCACACAAACGGCGTTACCTTAACCCCTTTGGGGGAGAAAGTAACGCCGTTTTTTTATGCCCGCAGGAAAGGAGGTGCAGCCGGAATGTATTTCACAAAGGGCAAGCAGCGGGCGTTTGAATTGCTCATGCAGCAGAAGCCGGGATTTGACCGCTATCAATCCGGTTGTGCCGGAGATGATGAAGATTGCGGCACTTGCCGTTTCTACCGCCCCGGGTGGAAATATGAGTTTTGCGTTTTCAAAGAGTGTCCCTATTGCCCCGGCAAAAGGACGCGGAAAACGCACGCCAGCATGGACAAATAGACGGGCAAAAGCCCTTGTGCCATGCGGCTTTGCAGACGCGAAAACGGCAAAGGGCATATTGCAATACCAAAACAGCCGAAAACGGCTTTCTAATTGTCCACGCATACCAAGAGAGGAAGTGAGGAAATATGGCAGTTTTCAGAGTGGAGCGAAATACGGGATATACCGTTATGAGCAACCACCACTTGCGAAACAAGGAATTGTCCTTAAAGGCAAAGGGCTTGTTGTCGCAAATGCTTTCGCTGCCCGAAGATTGGGATTATACCCTTGCGGGCTTATCCCATATCAACCGGGAGAAGATCGACGCAATCCGCGAAGCGGTAAAGGAACTCGAAAAAGCCGGATATATCGTGCGCAGCCGGGAGCGCGACGAAAAGGGACGCTTGCGGGGCGCAGATTACGTCATATACGAGCAGCCGCAGCCGCGAGAGCCGGAAGCAGCTACCAGCGGCGGACAGCCGCCTATATTGGATTTACCTACATTGGAAAATCCAACATTGGATAATCCAACGTTGGAAAAACCTACGCAGGAAAAACCTACGTTGGAAAATCCAACGCAATTAAATAAAGATATATTAAGTAAAGAACAATCAATTACTGATTTATCAAGTACCGATTCCATTCCTTTCCATTCCCTAAACCCCTTGCCCTTTGCGCATGGCGAAGCGGCTACGCCGCCGGAAAGGAAAAGAACGGAAGCGAAAAGCAATAGCGCAGTAGAGATTTACAGGGAGATTATCAAGGACAATATCGAATACGACCATCTCATTCAAAACTGCAAAATTGACAAAGACCGTTTGGACGAGATTGTTGACCTTATGCTGGAAACCGTCTGCACAGCCCGAAAGACAATCCGTATTGCCGGGGACGACTACCCCGCCGAATTGGTGAAATCCAAGTTTTTGAAGCTGAACAGCAGCCATATTGAGTTTGTTTTGGATTGCATGAGGGAGAACACAACCAAAGTGCGCAACATCAAGCAGTATCTAAAAGCGGTGCTGTTCAACGCGCCGAGTACCATTGACAGCTACTATACCGCCCTTGTCAATCACGACTTATACGGCGGCGAATGAGCATAGCCGCACTTTACCGGGAAAGGAGTTGATACCTTGCAGGAGGAAGTAACCCAAAAAACGATTGCCCTATACGTCAAAGTGGGAAAAGGCGCGGCGCGGCTTACCGAACAGGCGTTACAGAAAGCAATCCAAAAGTTTTTGGAGCAGAAAAGCAAACCCGCGCATGGGAAACAGACCATGCGGCAGCTTATGAAGCAGAACGCGGGTGTTTCCAACATCGAGATCACCGACAGCAATATTAAAGCCTTTGAGAGTACGGCGAAGAAATACAACATAGATTTTTCGCTAAAAAAGGTTAAGGGCGAGCAGACCCGTTACCTTGTGTTTTTCAAAGGCCGGGACGCGGACGTTATGACCGCAGCGTTTCAAGAGTTTTCCGCAAAGAAGCTGAACCGGGAGAAAAAGCCCTCTATCCGCAAAGCCCTTGCCGCTGCAAAGGACAAGGCGAAGCAGCTTAACGCCGCCCGCGACAAGGTAAAGAAAATGGACAGGGGGCGCGAGATATGAAGCAGATCAACTACAAAAAGCTGATACTTCCGAATATCCCCTATGTGTTCTTTGTCTATCTCTTTGATAAAGTCGGACAGGCGGTGCGGCTTGCCCCCGGCGCGGATATTTCTGCAAAGATACTGAATATCACACAAGGATTTTCCGCAGCCTTTGAAAACGCCTTGCCGAGCGTTTACCCGTTGGATTTGCTTGTCGGCATTGTCGGTGCGGTGATTATCCGCTTGATAGTCTATGTCAAAGGGAAAAACGCGAAGAAATACCGCAAGGGCGCGGAGTACGGCTCTGCCCGATGGAGTGCATAATTTTAAGTGTAAAGGAAGCCTATATGGACGCACAGGAGGTTATGCACATGACTGATTATAGTAAAATTACAGCCCTTTACTCCCGCCTTTCCGTGGGCGACGAGGACAGGGACGGCGGTGAGAGTAACTCGATACAGAACCAAAAAATCTTTTTGGAGAACTACGCCAGAGGGCAGCACTTAACCAATATCCGGCACTACATTGACGATGACGAAAGCGGCAGATTTTTTGACCGTTCTGCCTACTCCCGCATGATGGACGATGTAGAGAACGGGAAAATCGGTGTCTGCATTATGAAAGACCTGACACGCTGGGGGCGTGACTATCTCCAAGTCGGCAATGCGATGGAGATATTCAGACGGAACAATGTGCGCTTTATCGCAGTCAACAACGGGATAGACAGCGAAAAGCCCGATACATTGGAGTTTGCGCCCTTTATCAACATCATGTCGGAGTGGTACGCAAAGGACATCAGCAAGAAAGTAAAGACCGGCATTAAGACGAAGGGCATGAGTGGAAAGCCGATTGCCACCGAAGCCCCCTATGGCTATGTCAAATCCCCGGACAACAAGGATTTTTGGATTATCGACGAGGAAGCCGCCGGAGTTGTTCGTTTGATTTTTCGCCTGTTTCTGGACGGAAAAAACCGAAACCAAATTGCCGTATATCTCACGCAGGCGCAAATCCCAACGCCCACATTCTACATGAAAGAGCGCGGGCGGGGAACCTGTAAAAACAGGGCGCTCAATGAGGCCAACCGCTATAAGTGGAACAAAGCCACCCTGACCCATATCCTCACACGGCAGGAGTATTGCGGTGATGTTGTCAACTTCAAGACCACAAAGCACTTCCGCGACAAGCGGAACCACTATGTAGACCGGAGCCAATGGCAGATAACCGAAAATGTGCATGAGCCGATTATTGACCGCACCGACTTTGAAACCGTACAGCGGATTTTGGAAAATGCGCCCGTCAAACGCCCCAACGGGGACGGGGAAATCCACCCTTTGTCGGGCTTGCTTTTCTGTAAGGATTGCGGTGCGAAAATGCACATTCGCATAGATTATCGGAATGGCGGCAAGCGTCATGTTGCCTATTGCAGCGAGTACCACAAGGGAAAAGCCAAAAACCCCAAATGCAATTCCCCGCACATCATTGACGCGGATTTGCTCATGCAGACCATCGCGGAAGTGCTGAAGAAAATCGAGGACTATTCTATCAGCAACTGGGCGGAATTTGAAGCCTTAGTGAAAAAGAACCTTGCCATGCAGCAGACCGACAAGACCAAGAAACAGCAGAAGCGTATCCCGCAAATCACGACGCGCCTTGAACAGATTGACAAGGTGCTGAACAAGCTCTATGAGGACAACGCCCTCGGCACGATCCCGCAAGACCGCTATGAGCAAATGTCGCAGAAGTATTCAGAAGAATACTATGCGCTGAAAGCGGAGCTTGCCGAGCTGCAAGAGCAGCTATCCGCTTTTGAGAACGCGGGCGGACGGGCGCAGAAGTTTTTGAAGCTGACGGAACGCTACGCTGCCTTTACCGACCTGACCCCCGCCATTCTCAACGAGTTTATCAGCCGGATTGAAGTGCATGAGCGCGACAAGAAAAGGGCAAAACAAGCCATTCAGCACATCGGGATATATTTCAACTATATCGGCAAATTTGAGAACGAAGTGACACAGCTTACAGAGCCAACGGAGCAGGAAATCCGGCAAATGCGGGAGAAAATCGAGGAAGCCCAAAAGGAAAAGAGCCGCGCCTACCACCGGCAGTATTCAAGGGAGTACCGGGCGCGTAACCTTGAAAAGCGACGGGAGTATGACCGCATGAAAGCACGGGAATACCGGGCAAAGAAAAAGGCACAGGAAGCCGCCGCAGCACCCGCACAGTAAAACCGAATACTGACAACCAAGAGGGATTTTCCGGGCTACGGGAAATCCCTCTTTTGCACCCAGAGAAAGGAGCCGCCTATGGCAGAACAGAACGGGACACCTCAATCCCCCGACAGTGTTATCACGACACAGAGGGACGGACAGACCATCGTTGCGGAGTTGTTTTTCAACCACAGCGGCACAGAAACATTCCGCGACAAGCTGCTCAAAGTGATACTTGCCGACAGCTTGCAGGACGGTCAAGAGCCGGAAAAAACGAAAATCACGCGATAGGAACCGCCCGGACGAAGAATGGTTCGCCGGGGCGGTTTCTATTTGAAAATCCCCATTTTCCCCAAGTCAAGAGCCGGGAAAATTCCCTCAAAAATGCCCCTCTCTCCAAACGAGGGCGCAGAAAGGAGAGTTTATGCGAACAGGGCTTCCCAAGCAAAAAAAGATCACAGACATCTGGTTTGATGAGAAAGACCCGTTGATCCATATCCGTACCCACAACACCGACTTGAAGAAGCGGCTTGCCGCCTATGCCGAGCAGCACCCCGATGTGTGCCGCCAGACCGACGCAGACCCGGAAACGGGCTGCATGGAGTTTGACATTGAGAAAGGCCGCTTCTCTTTCCGTCTGACCGCCCCATACAGCGAGGAACGGCGGGAAGCGGCGCGGCGGTATGCCAGAGAGAGCAACGTCGCCGACAGGCTGAGCTAGCGTAAAATTTTATTCGGATTAAATGAAAAGAGGACACCACTTTGTGATAAAGTATTTATGGCTTGCAACCAA
>NZ_WKZK01000031.1:0-51372 GCF_009680135.1 Eubacterium sp. BIOML-A2 | reverse complement strand
ACAATTCGACTTACCACCTGTTGAATCGACTTACCTATCTCCTGAAACAAAAGACTTACCTATCTCCTGACTGGTCAGCAACCTTGTGCCATCTAGTCCCCCGCCGCCATCCCCGTACCACAACGTCCCCCGTAATCCCGGCCGGATGCGCCCAGCCTGCCGCCAGAGCGGAGTGCCCCCCCTCCCGGGGACGCATCTGGTGATTTCTAGTGCATCAAAGTGCGTATTAGAAAACGTTGCGTCAAAACAGGAGCCCCACAGAGATAGAATTTGCTTACCAAAGCAAATTCTAAGACGACCTGAGCTGCGTAGTCATAAAGATTACGCAGTGAATGCCGTCGGTTCTCTGTGAGGCTCCTGTTTTGATGTTACGTTTTCTTTGCAAACGGCCTGCACCAGAAATCACCAGATGCGCCCCTCGGGGGTTGGCACTCCGCTCTGGCGGCAGGTGCCCCTCCAACTTTATTTTGCCTGAATATATTTTTTCGCTGTCAGTGCCTCTGCGCACAATACCGCTCCGCCTGCCGCGCCGCGTACTGTATTATGTGACAGTCCCACGAATTTGTAATCAAACAGGGTGTCTTCTCTCAGCCGTCCGATGGACACGCCCATACCATTTTCATAGTCTACGTCCATTTTAACCTGCGGACGGTTATCATCCTTCAGATACTGGATAAACTGCTTTGGAGCACTCGGCAGTTTTGCCTCCTGAGGGAAGCCTTGATAGCTTACCAGTTTATCGATCAGCTGCTCTTTGGTTGGTTTTTTCTCGAAGTTTATAAATACTGCAGCCGTATGTCCGTTCAGAACCGGAACACGGATACACTGGCATGTGATCTTAGGCAGCTCTGCTTTTACAATCTCGCCATTTTCTACTTTTCCAAGCACTCTGAGAGGTTCCTGCTCACTCTTTTCTTCCTCACCGCCGATATAGGGGATAATATTTTCTACCATTTCCGGCCAGTCTTTGAAGGTCTTTCCTGCTCCGGAAATTGCCTGGTATGTGGTTGCCACAACTTCTTTCGGCCCAAATTCTTTCCATGCTGCAAGACATGGGGCATAGCTCTGAATCGAACAGTTTGGCTTAACGGCAATGAATCCTCTGGTTGTTCCCAGACGCTTTTTCTGATCTGCAATTACTTCAAAATGGTCTGCATTGATTTCCGGTACTACCATCGGAACGTCCGGTGTCCAGCGGTGTGCACTGTTGTTTGATACAACCGGAGTCTCTGTCTTTGCATATTCTTCTTCAATTGCTTTGATTTCTTCTTTTGTCATATCCACCGCGCTGAATACAAAATCCACAGTAGAAGCTACTTTTTCAACTTCATTCACATTCAACACAACAAGTTTCTTTACGGCTTCCGGCATTGGCGTATCCATTTTCCATCTGTCTCCCACTGCCTCCTCATATGTCTTACCTGCAGAACGCGGGCTTGCCGCTACAGTTACTACTTCAAACCAAGGATGGTTCTCAAGCAGAGAGATAAATCTCTGTCCGACCATTCCTGTTGCGCCTAAAATTCCTACTCTTAATTTCTGTTCCATTTTTCTCTCCTTCTCTTTTCCTTTGGTTTAGACAATATTTATTCCACAGCCTGCTGCGTATCCCGCCCGACCAGGCATACATTACCGGATGTCCTTTGGGATATTATTTTCTTATATGCTCAAATACGCCTCTTGCAAAGCGATAACTTTTTCCATGGCTGCTTTTCCAGGAGCGCCGATCGTGTTTCGCATTTCCACACAGGTTTTCATACTGATTGCATCATAGATGTCTTCTTCAAATACCGGGGATATTGCCTGGAATTCTTCCAGGGACATATCGTCCAGCGCAATATTTTTTTCTATACAATAAAGAACCAGCTGTCCTACGATCCCATGCGCATCCCGAAATGGCACGCCATGATTTACCAGATAATCCGCTGCATCCGTTGCATTCGTAAATCCGTGTTTGGCACTGTTCTCCATACGCGTTTCATTAAAACGCATGGTACGGATCATTCCGGTAAACAGCGCCAGGCACCCCTTGGTCGTATCAATGGCGTCGAACACCAGCTCTTTATCTTCCTGCATATCCTTATTATATGCAAGAGGGATTCCCTTCATCGTTGTGAGAAGTGACATCAGTGCGCCATATACGCGTCCTGTCTTCCCGCGGACAAGTTCCGCGATATCCGGATTTTTCTTCTGCGGCATAATGCTGCTTCCTGTACTGTAGGCATCGTCAATCTCTACGAACTGGTATTCATTGGAATTCCAGATGATCACCTCCTCAGAAAAACGGCTCAGATGCATCATCACAGTTGACATGGCAGACAGAAGTTCGATCAGATAATCCCTGTCTGACACGGAATCCATACTGTTCAGCGTCGGCCCTTCAAAATCCAGAAGCCCGGCCGTGTACTCCCTGTCCAGGGGATAAGTCGTCCCTGCCAGCGCCCCGGAACCAAGCGGACAGAAGTTCATGCGCCTATAGATATCTTTCATACGTGAGCGGTCTCTCTTGAACATCTCGAAATATGCGCCCAGATGGTGTGCCAGCGTGATCGGCTGTGCCTTCTGCAGATGTGTGAACCCAGGCATATAAGTCTCCGTATTTTCCTTCATTAGATTCAAAAGAACTTCAAGAAGCTCCTTGAGCAGCTTATCCAGCTCCAGAATCTCATCTCTGGTATAAAGCTTCATATCCAGAGCCACCTGGTCATTGCGGCTCCTTCCTGTATGTAGTTTCTTCCCGGGTTCCCCAATACGTTCAATCAGATTGGCCTCCACAAAACTGTGGATATCCTCATACTCGTCCGTGATTTCCAAAACGCCGTTTTCCACATCGGCCCGAATTCCTTCCAGCCCATCTATAATCTGCTCTCTTTCTTCCGCTGTCAGAATTCCCTGTTTTGCAAGCATCGTCACATGCGCGATACTCCCGCGGATATCCTGTTCATAGAACTTTTTATCAAAAGAAATTGATGCATTAAAATTGTACACTAATTGATCCGTTTCCTTTGTGAAACGACCACCCCATAACTGCGCCATTTCCTGATCCTCTTTTCTCTATTTTAGATTTTCTCATTAGTTTATCATAGTAACGTGCTGGTGTCTACAATAAATTTCAAAGGGGTCTGACCCCTTTGCGTTCCGTTTTCAGAATATTCTCATTATTCTTTTCTTCTGCTCTCCATCGAAAACTGGCATCCGCAGTAATCCTGGCGGTAAAGCCCGTGTGTTTTCGAGAGTTCTATCGACCTTTTATAGCCGTTTTTCTTTTTAAAGTCGGACTGCAGGTATTTTATTCCATATCTGGATGCTATATCTTTTCCTATTGTATTCAGCTTTTCCGCATTTTTCATCGGACTGATACTCAGCGTGGTTGTAAAGTAATCGAAACCGCCTTTTGCCGCCATCTGCGCGGTCTCATTCAGACGCAGTTCGTAACACTTGAAGCAGCGCTCACCGCCTTCTTTTACATGTTCCAAGCCCGCGGCCATGCTATAGAACTTATCTTTGTCATAATTCCCGGCTAGAAAAGAAACCGGATGTTTAAAGTTCATATCCGAGATTAATGTCTGCTGCTCCAGCAGCCGTTTTGTGTATTCACTTTCCGGGAAAATATTGGGATTATAATAGAAAACTGTAATTTCAAAATATTCCGATAAATATTCCAGCACATAACTGCTGCAAGGAGCGCAGCAACTGTGCAGCAGAAGCCTTGGCACCCGCCCTTCTTTCTGCAGAGAAGAAATCAGGCGGTCCAGTTCTTTCTGATAATTTACATAGCGATAGTTCATATTTAATTGAGACCTTTCTATCGATTCATAATAATATGAAGGTATTATATCACACCTCCCTGACATCCCGCAACTTATGAGTATATATTCCACGTGCCAAAAGTTATATACTTATTGTTCGTACTCTCGATGGAGATAATTATTGAAATACCCTCAGTCAATTACCGGGGCCTTTTACGCTCAATCAAGCGAATTCATACGCCGCTGCGGCTTCGAAGCCACTCCCATTGGACGCCCCTCTTTTACCGACTGGATGCACCAGCCGAAAAACCGGGCAGCCTGTCTCATGCCGGTAGCATATATGCCATTTTATTAATCCTAGAGTTAACGTTAGGGACCCTTAAGGAAAAAACATAGAAAATGGTGGGCAGAATTTGCAGTCTCACTGCAAATTCTGAAGCGGCCTAAGACCCGAAATTATCATATTTCGGGTTGCATGCCGCTGGACCACCATTTTCTATGTTTTTTCCTTTAGGGTCTCTTACGTTAACGGAGCGGATTAATAAAATGGCATATATGCTCTCGGCATGAGACAGGCTGCCCGTTTTTTCGGCGCCCTCCCCCCATTCTACTAAATCCTGCTCCCACTGCGCATCCAAATCACTTTAGTATTCCATCCAGTGCCAGATTGACCTGGAGTACATTTACAACCTTTTCTCCAAAAATACCAAGGAATCTGCCGGTCGTATACCTTTCTATGATATCCTGTACCTCTTCCTCCGTCATATCCCGCTCCTTTGCAAGCCGTGGAACCTGATATTCTGCTGCGTCCACACTGATGTGCGGATCCAGGCCGCTGCCGGAACAGGTTACCAGGTCTACAGGTATCTGCTCATCCTCTGCATCTGGATTTCCTGCCTTGATTTTCTCTACTCGTTCCTGAATCTGTGCTTCGAATTCCTCACCGGCGGGAGTCTTATTAGAAGGCCCTGCATATACCGTCGCCATCCCATCTTTATTTGTGAAGGTCTCGGTATTGATATTCATAATCCTTCCCCACATATACTCATCACCTGTGAACTGCTGTCCCAGCAGCTCGCTTCCGTACTGCACGCCATCTACTTCAATTATACTTCCATTTGCCTTATCTTTGAAAAACAACTGTGATATGCCAGTCATCAGCCAGGGATAGATTACCCCGCATAAAACGCTGAATATGACAAGCGCCAGAAACGCTTTCCCAACTACTGACTTTAAAGTCTTCATCTATCGACACCTCTTTCTTATTTACTTCCTGCACATTGGCTGATGTTTAGAATCCTAAAGCTACAATCAGCATATCTATTAATTTGATGCAGATAAACGGTGCAATGATTCCGCCCAATCCATAAACCAGCAGATTTCTTGACAATAGTTTGCCTGCGGAAACTTCCCTGTACTTTACTCCCTTTAATGCCAGGGGTATCAGTGCAATGATAATCAGGGCATTGTAGATGATTGCTGAAAATATTGCGCTCTCTGCACTATGCAGATTCATAATATTCAAAGCACCCAATCCGGGATACAGGCCCATAAACAGTGCTGGGATGATTGCAAAATATTTTGCCAGGTCATTGGCGATACTGAATGTAGTCAGGCTACCCCTCGTCATCAGCAGCTGCTTTCCGATCTTGACAATCTCGATCAGTTTCGTCGGCGAAGAGTCCAGATCCACCATATTTCCCGCTTCCTTTGCGGCCTGTGTTCCCGTATTCATCGCCACCGCCACATCGGCCTGCGCCAGCGCTGGTGCGTCGTTTGTTCCGTCCCCGGTCATTGCCACGAGATGGCCTTTTGCCTGCAGCGTACGGATCATATCCAGCTTTCCCTCCGGTGTTGCCTCCGCAAGGAAGTCATCCACGCCCGCCTCTGCCGCGATTGCCGCTGCTGTCATCGGGTTATCTCCGGTAATCATAACCGTCTTAATCCCCATCTTGCGCAGATCGGCGAATTTTTCTTTCACGCCTGATTTAATAATATCTTTTAGATAAATCACGCCCAAAACCTGATGATCTTTGGCTACGACCAGCGGCGTGCCGCCTTTTTCAGCAATCCTGCGTACGACTTCTTCGCATTGGGCGCTAAAGCTCTGCCCATATGATTCCACATATTCACGCACAGCCTCTGCTGCGCCTTTCCTGATTTCACTCTCTGCAGTATTCACTCCGCTCATCCGTGTCTTAGCGGTAAATGGAATGAATTCCATATGAAGCTCTTCCAGACTTCTCTCACGGAAGTTGAATTTTTCCTTTGCCAGTATGACTATGCTTCTGCCCTCCGGCGTCTCATCCGGAAGAGAGGAAAGCTGTGCCGCGTCAGCTACTTCCTGTTCCGTGTGTCCGTCTACGGGGATGAACTCGCTTGCCTGCCTGTTTCCAAGCGTGATAGTTCCTGTTTTATCCAAAAGTAGTGTATCAACGTCTCCTGCCGCCTCGATTGCCCTTCCGCTCATGGCCAGTACATTAGCCTGATTCAGTCTGCTCATTCCGGCAATGCCGATTGCAGAGAGCAGCGCGCCGATCGTAGTCGGTGCCAGGCATACAAGCAGTGCAAGCAGTGATGTCACGGAAGTCGGATTCTCGATTCCTGCCTGGCCCGCTGAAAATTGGGAGTATGCATACAGGGACACTGTTACTAATATAAAGATTACCGTCAGCGCTATCAGAAAGATTTCCAGTGCGATCTCATTCGGGGTCTTCTTTCTGGATGCCCCTTCCACCATGGCGATCATCTTATCCAGGAAGCTTTCTCCTGCTTCACTGGTCACTCTTACAACGATCCAGTCCGATATAACCGTTGTTCCGCCGGTGACTGCGCTTCTGTCGCCTCCTGCCTCACGGATTACAGGAGCAGATTCTCCTGTAATCGAGCTTTCATCGACAGATGCGGCGCCTTCTACAACTTCTCCGTCTGCGGGAATCTGTTCCCCGGTATGAACGATCACCAGATCCCCTTTCTTCAAATATGCTGATTTGACATGTTCGATTTGATCCTTCTGGTCAGCAGCAGGAATTTTATTCGCCATCACATCTTTTTTAGACGCCCTCAGGGAATCTGCCTGCGCTTTTCCTCTGCCTTCCGCAATCGCCTCCGCAAAATTTGCAAAGAGTACGGTAAACCATAATATAACTGCGATTCCTAAGATAAATCCAGCTCCTGCATCCTGGATGCCGAACAATGCAAGAACAAAAAGGATTGTTGTCAGTATCGCTGATACATAAACCAGGAACATAACCGGATTCTTTACTTCTGTTTTAGGTGACAGTTTGATGAATGCGTCTTTTACCGCCCGCATCAGCATCTTTTTATTCACCATTGTGTCTTTCATCTTTTCTGCCATTTTCGTTATGCCTCCCAACTTATCCTAACATCTGAAAATATTCTGCAATCGGTCCGAGCGACAGCGCCGGGAAGAAACTCAATGCCCCAACCAGCAGGACTACAAAAATCAGCAGTCCGATAAACATTGCATTGCTGGTGGACAGTGTTCCTGCCGTAACAGCCACTTTCTTCTTCCTGACAAGACTTCCGGCAATCGCCAGAACCGCCATCATCGGGACAAATCTGACAACGGCCATAACCAGCCCGAGCGATATATTGATAAAGAGCGTATCCGCGCCAAATCCGGCAAAAGCGGAGCCGTTATTTCCACCAGCTGATGAGTATGCGTACAAAATCTCAGATAGTCCGTGTGCTCCCGGGTTATTCAGACTGTCAAGCGTAGATGGGAGCACCGCTGCGATACCGCTACCAATCAGGATCGCAACCGGTGTTGCAAGGCAGACAACGCATGCCATCTTCATTTCATACGGTTCGATCTTCTTACCCAGATATTCCGGCGTCCGCCCGACCATCAGGCCGGCGATGAAGACCGTCATGATCGCAAATCCGAGCATTCCATATAACCCGCATCCTGTCCCTCCAAATACGACTTCACCAAGCATCATCAGGAGCATCGGTATGGCCCCTCCCAGCGGAGTGTAGGAATCGTGCATGGAATTGACGGAGCCGTTAGACGCCGCGGTTGTAAAGACCGCCCATGTGGAAGATGTTGCTATCCCGAATCTGGATTCTTTGCCTTCCATATTACCGCCGGATTGTCCGTCCGTATGCTCTATATTGACTGCACCATCCGCTGCAAGCTGGGGAGTCGCATTCTGTTCTGAAATTGCAACACCTGACAATGCAAGAACCAGCATAATCATCATTGCAGAGAAAATTGCAATGCCCTGCTTTTTATCCTTAACATTTCTTCCGAACGTGAAGCACAGCGCCACAGGTATTAATAGAAGAGACAGCATCTCAACCATATTGGAAAATGGCGTCGAATTCTCCAGTGGATACGCTGAGTTCACGCCGAAGAAACCGCCTCCGTTTGTGCCCAGCTGCTTAATAGCGATCTGACTTGCCGCCGGCCCCATAGGGATTGTTGCCTCTGTTATCTCCTCCCCCTCTTCCGTTGTGACCGGCTCCACCAGCTGCGTTGTCTCATAGCTGTTCATATTTTGCACAACACCCTGAGACACAAGCAGAACAGTTACTACGATTGACAATGGAACAAGAACATACAGGACCACTCTCGTAAGATCGGCCCAAAAGCTTCCAAGCCCCTCCGACTTTACTTTTATAAATCCACGGATTAAGGCAAACAGTACACAGATTCCGACTGCCGCAGACACGAAGTTCTGTACGGTCAAACCCACCATCTGTGAGAAGTAAGAGAGTCCTGTCTCGCCGCTGTAAGCCTGCCAGTTTGTGTTGGTCACAAAACTGACCGCTGTGTTAAACGCCAGATCCGGACTCATCCCGCTAATTCCTTCCGGATTCCATGGCAGATGTCCCTGCAGCATAAGAATCAGGAATAACGCAATAAAGCTGAAAATACTGAAAAGCCCTACGCTGGCCGCATATTTTTTCCAGCCCATCTGTTCCTCTTTATTCACTCTGAGGGCTTTATAGACCAGCCCCTCTACCGGTGACAGTATCTTGCTAAGCCATACTTTTTCACCATTCATAATTTTTCCTATGTAGCCCCCAAGCGGTATTGCAAGCGCTACTAGGATGACAACATAAAGCACATACTGCAAAATTGTATTTCCCATTTATTTTTCCTCCTTACAGGTCTCTAATTTACGCCAGTCTATATAAAATTGGGATAATAAAAATACATTCTGGTATTAAAATGACATTAAAACAGCAATCCGCAAATCTATTCCTTTCTCATAAATAAGGGGTCAGGACCAGGGATTTTCCAGTTCTGCATCATACTCCAGGTTCCTCAGAAAAAAATAGTTTTTTTTCCCCTTAACTTCGCTTGTCATCCTGATACAGTCATTCATGTCAAATGCCGGTTCTACCCTGCCCTCCTTTTCAAAAGAGGCGAACCGTTCCATATTAAAGTTTGCAGGAACATAGGATGCATCCAAGGCCTGTGCCGCCCGGAAGTGTTTCATGGCTTCCGCATGCCTGCCCTGTTTTTCCATGACAATTCCTCGTAAATTATGCGGCACCGCACTGTCCGGATATAACTCCATATACTTCGGAATCAGACGGTCACACTCTTCCCACTTATGTTCGGACACATAATTCCTGATGACTCTGCAGAGATTCTTCAGATCATCCTCCATATCAAATAAATTTCCACTCCCATATTCGTTAGATTCTTTCTTCATTATAAAAGCCTCCCTGCTTCGGATGCGTACTGCTTTACCGCCGCACCCATATCTTCTCTTTACTACTAAAAAATAGCATGCTTTGTATTAAATAGGTGTGAAAGAACATACGGCGGGTATTAAAAAAGTATAAAAACCATAAGGAGGAGGTCAAGGGGGTCTGACCCCCTTGACCTCCGTTTTCAGAATATTCTCAAAAAAGCGGGAAGCCGTGGGTATTCTTTTCCCACGGCTTCCCGCTTTTATCGCATCTGCAAATTTTCTAATCCATGCTTTATGTTTCAACCTCCTGTATATATTTTGAAAATATTCTATTCAAGATACAGGCCGAAATATATGCTGTTCCTGAGACAGCAATGATAATTAGTACCGGTAAAAGATACAGATCGATGGCCACTGCCAGATACGGTATGAGTATTACAATCATCATCAGGATTGTACGGATAATATGCCTGAAGCATAAAAATATGGATATTTTCAATATTTGTATAATTGTTGTATCAAATTTAGCCAATACCGGCGCCAGATAGATACCTATCATTACATATAGAATAGACATAACTGTAAATACCGTCAGGAAAAAAGCCTGTGCAAAAAGCTTCCCTGTGGCCGCCGCATACAGGTTGAAGTAAAGTATTCCCCCAACTCCTGCATAAGCCAGCCAAATCAATGTCCCCTGCCTGAAATTTTTCCGAAAGGCCTGTACAAAGGAACGGCATATATAGGACTCTTTATTCCTGCACATTTTCAGGGTAACCGTATAGAGAGCTGCCGTAGATGCACCAACCGTAATTATGGGGAGGCTGAAAAGAATCCACAGTATATTCAGTAAAAACAGGTTGCTGATTTTATAAAGAACCGGCATAAAACCGTTTTCCGGGCTGAACACTCTCTGAATCATACATAGCCTCCTTTCTCTGTGAGCACTAATACGGCGGCCTTATGAATCAGGCCATACCAGCGGAATGGAATAGCCTCATTTTGCCTTCCGCAATTTCTTCACACTTTGTTTTTACATATTTCATATAGTTTCTTGGATCAACCTCTGCTGTTTCATTCACAGCAACAGCATCTCTGATTGCATTTGTATACGCCGCCTTAAATTCGGTCCCCACATTGATCTTACTCATGCCCAGGCTGACGCATGTCTGAAAATCTGTTTCCGACACCCCTGTCCCCCCATGAAGAACCAGCGGGCAGGATGTTAACTCAGCGATTTTCCTAAGGCGTTCAAAATCCAGTTTCGGCGTACTCTTATAAAATCCATGTGCAGTGCCGATTGCCACTGCAAGTGCATCTACTCCTGTTTTTTCTACAAATTCGGGTACTCTCTCCGGGTCAGTCAGCGCACTCGAAGCATCATCAACAACGATCTCTTCTTCCCGGCCGCCAATTCTTCCAAGCTCCGCTTCAACCGAACATCCGAATTTCTTCGCATATACTGCGACTTCTCTCGTGATTTCTATATTCTCTTTAAAGTCTTTTTTGGATGCGTCTATCATAACCGAGGTAAAACCGGCGACTACCGCTTCTTTGAGAAACACCGCATCTGTTGCATGATCCAAATGGAGACACACCGGAATGTCTACGGATTCCGCCATCCCCTTAATCATCCCGACTGTCTGTTTCAGTCCGATATATCTGGCAGCTCCCATAGAGGCCATGAGAATTATGGGGGAGCGCATCCGAAGCGCACTGTTCATCATCCCCTGAGCATCCTCATAACCATTAAAATTAAATGCCGGAACTGCATATTTCTTTTCCCTTGTTTCTTTTAAGATTTCTTTTAACGTGACTAATGACATTATACCACACTTTCTCCTTTCTTCCCTATCGTTATGTATTTTTCCAGTCTATTTACTTCTTCTTTCGTTATCATTGCCGGACCAATTTTATATGTATTTGCAAGACCACATGCACCGGCGTATTTCAGGCATTCTTCTAATGACGCATCCTGTGCATATTTTG
The DNA here is from genome assembly GCF_009680135.1 of Eubacterium sp. BIOML-A2. Taxonomy (NCBI): domain Bacteria; kingdom Bacillati; phylum Bacillota; class Clostridia; order Eubacteriales; family Eubacteriaceae; genus Eubacterium; species Eubacterium sp. BIOML-A2. Next base: position 39,965 of record NZ_WKZK01000031.1, on the reverse strand, counting down.
CCAGATAACCTGCTAAAAAAGAGTCCCCCGAACCTACGGAATAGTTTCCGCCCTGTACTTTTTCGGCTTTTCCAAATAGGCATTCCCCGTTTTTACCACAGGCTATACTTCCATTTTCACCATCCGTGACAATCAGTTCTTCGATTCCCCTCTCGAATTTAAAGCGCTTTAATTTTTTGGTAAAAAGAAAAGCATCCAACTGAAACGCTTCTTGGAATTCCTCTCTATTCACTTTCATCAGACTTAATGGGTAGTCCCCTGCTGCTTTCAGCCAGTTTCCTGAAACATCCACAGCGAAACGATGCCCTTTATAAACCCCATATTCCAGGATCTCCCGAAAATCTTGTTCCGATATTCCCCTGCATGGCGCACCGCTTATGACAAAAGACTGCTTTTCCTCTGAGTCCATTATGCCCTTTAATAATATCTTAAGGCCCGAGACCTCTTCCCTGGATAGTACGGGACCCGGATCATTATAAGAGAGTGTCTTTTTGTCATACTCCAGCATGACACAGGTATTAATCCGGGATTCGCCGGCAATACGGTACTCCAGGCAGTTCAGATGCTCCTTCCTGCCCAGATCCCGGATTATTTCCCCTGTCTTTCCGCCTAAAATATTCATGCAAACATATTCTTTACATGCCAGATTCTTTAATGCCCTGGCAACATTCAGCCCTTTTCCCGATATGATATGCAGCACCTCGTCTGCCCGGAACACATTCTGTACAGCAGGCCTGCTTCGCACAATATGCCACTGGTCATAGCCGGGATTCAGGCTTAAAATAAAGTACCTTCCGCCTTTCATTTAATCCCCCTTTGTTGTTTTGCGCACCACTAAGGACGGACGTATCAGATGCTGGACCGGCTGTTTTGGCTGGAAGTCTTTATTCATCTTCTGCATCAGCAGATTTACGGTATTGGCTGCCATGCTGTCCAAATCCTGATGTACTGTCGTCAGTGGTTTGTCGGCAATCAGATGATAGAAGACATCATCATATCCCGCCAGAGAAATATCTTCCGGTATACGATATCCGCATTCCTGGATCGCCTTTTTGATTCCATATGCCATATAATCATTCAGTGCCAGTATCCCATCCGGTGTCCGGCCACTCTGGAGAAGCTGCTTCGTTTTTGCATAACCGTATTCCACACTGATATCATCACAGCCCACAATCCAGTCCTGTTCCACGTCCAGCCCCATCTCCGCAAATGCCCTCCTGTAACCGCTGATACGTTCCTGGGCGACCGGCAGCTTTTTATCACTGGTGACAAAATACCATAGCTCGCGATGCCCATTTTCTAATAAGTAACGTGTCAGCTGGTAGCTGCCCTCCGCATAGTCTGTCAAAACACAATCTTTTTTAAAGCCTGTATAATAGGAAGTACAGAACACGATCGGAATCTTATTCTCCTTCACATCCGTAAAAACTCTGCTTTCATTTTTCCTGATATTTAGCGGAAGCACGATAATTCCATCGTACTGTTTATCCACAAAATTCTCCATAATACGAGTTTCCATATCCGGATTATTATTGGACACACCAAGCACAAGTGAGTACCCATATTGATTGCAGTAATGCCCCAGCAGCTTCATGAGTTTCCCGTAATAGGGGTTCTCGGAATCCGGGCAGACTAACCCTATTGTCATAGATTTTCTGAGAGCTAACCCTCTCGCCAGGGGATTCGGCTTATAGTTCATCTCCTCTATGCACTTCAGTACCCGCTCCCGTGTACGGCTGTTCACGACACTCTTATTATTCAATACCAGTGAAACAGTTGCCTCCGATACACCTGCTTTTTTTGCAATATCCTTTAGTGTTATGTTCCCCATTATCTCTTCCTTTTCCTACTTGTGCCCCATTTTCGGCAAATTTTCTATATTGATATCAGGTCCAAAATATTTATATAAGACAAGGTCATGTTTGCCTGTGTTTTTAATTATATAACCTTCCTTTGCCCTTTGGCAAGTAATTAAGAGCTCATCCATACAGGAATACAGGTCAAATTGCCCTGCCGCCACCTCCTGGCCGCCGACTGTCCCCTGCCCCTTCCAGACAAAGATATTGTGTACGCCTCCCTCACGGCTGAAAAATTCTTCACCCGGCTTTAGAATCAGCCTTTTCCCGCTGAATTTAGGAGTCCCATAATAGATCCAGTCTTCCGAGATATCCCCCTGTCTGGTCTCCTCTACAGGTTTCGGATAAATATGCCTCTTCTCATAAAAATCAGGATCGCTGCTTGCCTCCCAGTCAATCAGATCTAAGGCCGCTTCCTCCCCTCTATTCTCAACCTCTTCCTGTGCCACGTCCTTATACAGCATGCTTTTGGGAATGCTGCAGCCCTCCACAACGGGCTGAAATACGGTACAGACATCGGAAGACTCCTGGATCTCCATTGTCAATGCGCTCCCCGGCGCATGAAGTATTCCCGAATCCAGGAAAAATCCTTCTCCCGGTACATTTAAAAAGGCCCGGGAATGTTTCAAGACCTCTTCCTCTCCAGCTTTCCATTCTTTCAGGATCGGAAGGAATATCTCTTTCTGGAGGTTTTGCTCCACAATATACTGATGTACTCCGAAAAAACTCTCCGGATGGTTTCCAAGCGGCGCATCCAGAAAATGATATGCTTCATCCTTGGAATTTTTCCCTATCTTTTTCATGTCCTCTGCCCTAGGATGGATATGGAAAAACAGCCTGGTGCCAAAATCATATATTTTGATCAGCCGTCCCAGGCAGCCGTGCTTTTCTGCATATTCCGCCCCCAGAATCTCTGTCCTGCATAATTGCAGTGCATCACGCACCGTAATATTTTCACCCGGGATCTCCAGATAAGAATAGCCCTCATCCGGTATATCAATTCTGTTATCCGCATGCGTTTCCGAGCAGAACCATCTTTCCATTATGCTGCCGCGTTCACCTGCATCATAGTCTTCCTCCTTCAGCCCCAGCCTTTTTCCCGGCTTCAGAAAATCATGTGCCACCCAGGCCGGACGCAGCCTTAATATCCCCTGCATATTTTGAATATAATCTGATATAACCGCCTTTGTATCTTTCATCTTTCTCGTCTCCTATGCTGTTATTTTGTATTCTTATCCCTTAATTCCTGTAGATGTGATCGCCTCTACGAACTTCTTCTGCATTCCGATAAAAATGGCAAGCGCAGGGATGGAGGTTAGAATGGAGATTGCCATCAGAAGACCATACTGCCTCGAGGCCGATGACTCGCTGTAACTTGTCATAATCGTTGCCAGGCCGACCGGAAGTGTCATGGATTTATCCGTAAATGTCACCAGCAGCGGCCAGAAAAAGTTATTCCACGATGATACAAAAGTCAAAATGACCATAACCGATATGGCCGGCCCAGACAACGGAAGACATATCTTCGTCAGTATGGTAAAATGGCCTCCTCCGTCTAACTGGCATACCTCGCTGTATTCTTTGGGGATGCCGCGGAAAAACTGATAAAGTAAAAACACACCGATGGCATCGCATATCTGTGGAATCACTACTGCCGAGTAGGTATCCAGAAGCCCCAATTTAGCTACGATTTTATAAGACATAATGGAAGATAATTCTTTGGGAATCATAATCGTCGCAACCATCAGCATGACAAGAACACCCGAATACTTAAACTCTATTCTTGCCAATGCATATGCCGGCAGTATATAGAAAACGCAGGATAATACAATAACCAATGCAACGACAATCACACTGTTTTTCATCCACACGCCCAATGGATAGGCCTGCACGGCCTCTGCGTAATTTTCAAGAGTCGGCTGAATCGGAAGCCAATTGTATAGACCATTGAAGATCTCTGCCGTCGATTTGAATGATGTTGATACAATCCAAATCAGAGGAAAAATAAATAATAAAACAACCAGAATCAGTATGATATACAATATGCCTTTTGTAATCAGGCTGTTTTTCTTTTTACTTTTCATGTTTCCCCCTCCTTCTCTGGCTCCGCTTGATTCTCCATTCATCGCGGTCAAGAAATACCCCGTAAATCACAACTGACATCAGCAGAATGATGATAAATAAAACCACTCCTATTGTTGCTGCATAGCCCAGTTTAAACTCCCTGAATGCTTTGATATACAGATACTGCACAAAGGTAAGGGTGCTATAGTTAGGGCCTCCCGATGTCATAACATAGACCTGTCCGAATACCTGCATGGAATATATTACTGTTGTCAGCACTACGAAAAATGTTGTGTTTTTTACATATGGGATTATAATACGCACCAATCTTTGAAACCGGTTGGCTCCGTCTATGGAAGCCGCTTCGATCAGATCCCGCGGAACATCCTGCAGAGCCGCAAGATAAATCACCGTATTATAGCCGATTGTCCACCATATAGAAGCCACTGCGATACCGAGCATCGCTGTGGAGGTCTTTGTCAGCCAGAAGACCGGCTCAATACCCAAAAACGACAGATAGTGGTTTAGAATTCCATTGTTTCCGTCCAATATGTATCTGAATGTAATACCGACCAGGGTTGTCATTAAGATATAGGGGACAAATATGACGGCCCTTGAGAAGGTTGTTCCTTTCAGCTTCTGGTTTAAAAGCAGTGCCAGGAGAAAACCAAATATGATATTCACTGGGCCTACATATAATAAGTATGTAAATGTATTTTTCAGAACCTTATAAAACAAAGGGTCCTAAAAAAGCATCTTATAATTTTTTAGACCTATGAAAGTTCCTGCCGTCTGCACCTCTATTTCTCTAAAACTGTAGTAAAAATTGGCAAATATGGGGAGAATTTTAAATATAAACAGCAGCACAAAATATGGTGCGAGAAATAGGAGCAGTATCCCGGCTTTTTTCATTTTTTTCTTTTTATTTACCACGCTCATCCCTCCGTTATTATCCGGCGGCAGTGTATGGTGAGGTTTGCAGCACTGCCGCCTAATACGGCATTTCTCAGACAGCAGGCGCCCTATTCATTGAGACCTGCCCGTTACCGTACGATGTTCTCCCGCCTTTAATTCCCCAGTATTTTATCAACACTCTCTGCAGCTTCATCCAGAGCCGAAACGGAATCCTTTTCCTTGCTGATCACACTGTATACTGCATTTGCAACCGGTGACAGCTCGTTATCCGCACCAAATTCACTGGTTTCCGGACATAACGGCTCATATTTCACATATTCTGCCTGATCAATAAATGCCTGTGCATATTGGTACATCTCGAGCGCCTTATATTCCTCCGATTCACGTACCTTCTGGTTTGCAGGAATCTGTCCGCTCTGTGCAGCCCAGTTAAATGAATTTTCTACGATCCAACCGATAAACGCCTGTGTTGCCTCGGTCTCTTCCTCACTTCTTTTATCATATCTGGGAACCGTAATCGTATGAGAACTTCCCCATACAGAATTTTCTCCCAAAACCTGTGGGAATGGTACGGTGGTAAAATTAAGATCAGATGCCATAGCGGAAGGTGTAAACCACGGTCCTTCAATCACCATTGCCGTAGTTCCGCCCAGCCAGTCCGCATCGATATCTGCTTCAGCTTCGGGAGCATAACCTTTTGCCACCCAGTCTGCCAGAAAATCCAGCGCTTTGGCACCAGCATCACTGTTAAATTCTGCTTTTGTCATATCTCCATTCAGGAAACTACCCCCAGCCTGTCCCAGAAGTCCGTACCAATATCTGTAGGTATGCGCGTAATTACTGCCAAGTCCGACCGCATACTGGTCATCCGTTTTTAATTTCTCACAGAGTGCGTTGAATTCATCCACGGATGTTACTTTCGCATCTTCTGCAGTAAGGCCAGCCGCCTCAAAAGAATCCAGATTAATAAACATTGACATGCAATGGAAGTCCAGCGGAATCCCATACTGCTTCCCATCCACCTGGTTTCCCTTCCATATGACATCCGAATAATCCTCTTGATTCACATCCATCGTTCCAATCAAATCATCCAGGGGTACGATCATCTCCTTGCCCGCATATGTAGACAGATCTGTGGGATGCATCAGCATGACATCCGGTCCGCTTTCGGTATTGCTGGCGGCAGATAATTTTGTAAAAATCTCTCCCCAGGTAACTGAATAAAAGTCTACTTCGATCTTATCTTGTTCACTGTTAAACTGCTTTACCATATCAGCCATTGCCTGCTGGTCATCCCCTGTTAAGCCTGCCCAAAAGGTCAATTTTACTTTTTCTCCATCAGAAGACTTTGTATCCTCCGAAGATTTTCCACATCCGGCTGCCAGTGCTCCAATCATCATGATGGTTAATAAAATGGAAACTAATTTTTTCATACTTTTCCTCCTTTTTCACTTAAACTTCCTCATCATACAGAAATGTCCGGACAATTTTGTCCGTTCTGTATTCCTCTCCGGTATGGCATATAATCTGATACTCCGGCTGCCACAAAATTGTGTGCTCCTGCTGTTTGCAGTAATCGTCCCACTGCCTGACCTTCTGCTCATCGCGCTTTGCCTGGCGGTTGACAATCCTTGCGTAGAGCACTTTTTCCGGCACCTGCAGAACAAGGGACAATACCTTGAACTCTATGTCATATTTACTTTTCATTCCGTCAAAAAAGCTCGGCTGCCTCATTTCCTTCGATAACGGTGCGGACGCCGCTATGCTTATGCCCGCCCTTAAATTTTCCGCTATCACATTCCAAAAGGTTTCATAACAGCATTCGCGCCAGATAGAACAAAATTCATCGTATGCCCTTCCCTGATAAAATCTGTCATAAACCTCTGTCATAAACGGCTGGATCACTCCATCGTAATCAACGTATGGAATCTTATATTTGTCAGACAGCCATCTGCCGCATGTTGTCTTTCCGCTCCCTGGCAGACCAGATATCAAAATTAATCGTCCGCTATCCTGCTTCATATCTTTTTCTCATCTCCGCTAAGTACTCTGCGTACTGCAATTGGGGCGCAACCTTCGATTCCGCAAGAAGCGTTTTTTTCATGTTCCTTAACAAGTTTTCCCTTCCGCTGGCGCATAATCCGGAGATCGCTGCACCCAGCCCACTGATTTCTGATGTTTTTAAAATTGTAATTTCTCTGTCCAGTGCTGCAGCTTTGAACTGCATAAATAACTGGTTATCCGTAATGCCGCCGCCTGTGAAGTATGGCATCTCCTTTTGGGAACCGTTACAGTACCGGCTTAAATCCGCATACATTCTCTCCGTCCCGATTGCCATATAGACATAACCGCTTAAGAGCAGTTCCGAAAGGGAAGTATTTTCCTTTACATCCAGTAAGTTGATGTAGCGCGCATGCTCTGCATATCTGCCATAATCTTTCGGACATGCTATCCTGCAGAGCCTGTCCACATCCGGCAGGTTAAAAAGCCTTTGATTGGCATCATCATAGAATGCCTGGTCAGCACTTTTTCCGGCTAACCCTGCCAGACATTTCAACACTCTCCCATAATAGTCCAGGGATCTGTTCACCACATATTCCTCCGGTTCAAATCCTGTGACCAGACAGCCGCCCTTTGGATTGAATGTAGCTGTGCCCCGCAGTTTTTTTTCGCCGTCTGCTTTTACCATTGCCAGTACAGAAGAAGAGCCCATTGAATCGTAAAACAAATCTGAACTTCCATATAGCTTTCTCACTGCGTACAGTCCGACATAATGGTCATGACCGCCCAGTCCATATACGATCCCGTCTTTACTCCCACAGTACCCGCCTAAGCTTCCCACAGGTTTTGGAAGCTTAATATGCAGCCTCTCTGCAGTCTCTAAATCCCATGTCTTTTTATGGATATCATAAAGATAGCTGCGCCCTGCCTGGGATGTATCCCATCTTGCAGTACCCGTTCTGCTATAAGTCAAATAACTGCTGATCGGAAGCCACATATCCGGTATCCCGGACAGCACGTTCTCCATCATCCATATCATCTTATACACGGCAAATGTCGATGATTTATGTACCCCTGTATTAGCAAACCCCGATTTCTTACAAAGGATCTCATCCTTCCATTTTGGAATGTCATCTGTCTGTTCATGCCAGACCAACGGCATACTTAAGACTTTTCCTGATTTCATAGGGATCACCGATTCTCCCACACTCGAAAATCCAACACTCTTTAATTCCGAGATTTTACCGGCTTCTTCAATCCAATGTTCAACACAGGCATCTATTTTCTCAATATCAAAATAAGAACGGCCATCCTTTAAAACCTGAGGGGTCTCCTGTTTCCATATTGAGAGGATGTCTCCATTTTCCCCTAAAAGAATGGCTTTACTATTCGTTGTTCCGACATCAATTCCCAAAAATCCATCCATATTTTTATCACCTCCTTTCGTTTTTAAAGCGCTTTAAATTTAATTTGAATATACTATACTTAAATATATTTGTCAATTATTTTCAGGATTCGCATCAAGTTTCGTCAATTTTTAACAATTTTAGCTTATAATTTTCTGGTATTATTACCAATATTCAATTTTTAAATCGGTTTAAATAGATAATTTATTTGTATTTCCAAGAATCCCCTACTTGTTAACATCCACTTGCAAAGGGCAGAAAAGAATGTTCGGGTTCTGACTCATGATTTTGTATTTTTTACACCCGTATATTCTTTTTTCTTATTTTATTGTTTCTTTTTATTTTCCAATGAAAAACATTTCCTGCCGCATTTCTTTCTACATAGCAAATAAAGTTTATAGAATTACGGAATAGCTTTTCCTGTTTTCTGTCAGCTACCATAGATATACCCATAAGAACGGAAATTAGAGGGCAGCTTCTGATTCTATCTGCGAGTTCTTTCACCCATCTTAAGTTTTCTCATAAACTAACTATATACTTGTCGAATGGAGTGTCTGCATGGAACCAATACTTGAATTAAAAAACATAAATTATGCTTATCACACATTAGAAGGAGAAACCAAAGCACTGACAGATATTTCCTTTTCCATCGCCTCCGGAGAGTTTGTGGCTATTGTCGGTCCGTCCGGATGCGGCAAATCTACGCTGCTCTCGATTATATCCGGCCTGCTGGAGCCGGAAAAGGGGCTGCTGAAAACTAACGGAAAATATTTAAGAGAAAGTACCATGAATATCGGATACATGCTCCAGCATGACCATCTTTTCGAGTGGCGGACCGTCTACAGCAATGTGCTGCTTGGTCTGGAAATCCAGCATATGCTTTCTGCAAAATCGAAAGCGAAGGCAAAAGAGCTTCTCGAATTGTACGGCCTCAAACAGTTCATCAATTCCAAACCCTCTGAATTGTCGGGAGGGATGCGTCAGCGCGCTGCTCTGATCCGCACCCTTGTCCTGGAGCCGGATATTCTTTTATTGGATGAACCATTTTCTGCCCTGGATTACCAGACCCGTCTTTCCGTAGGCGATGATATCGGACAGATTATAAGAAATGCACACAAGACCGCATTGCTGGTAACTCACGACCTCTCGGAAGCCGTAAGCCTTGCAGACCGCGTCATAATCCTGACGGAACGGCCTGCCACGATTGCCAAGATAGTCCCGATCACATTTACCCTTGAAAAGGATACTCCCCTTCTGCGAAGGAACGCTCCCGAGTTCAAAAATTATTTCAATATTATATGGGAGGAGTTGAATAAAAATGAATGAGATTTCTGTTGGACAGCAAAGTTATCTGGACAGCCGGAAACGCCACAAAAGGATTGTACGGGTCTCCCGGATTGCAATCCTTTTGAGTTTTCTGTTCCTGTGGGAATTCACTGCAAATGTGGGAATCATTGACTCCTTCATCTTCAGCAGCCCGTCTAAAATAGCCCTCTGCTTCTGGGGAATGGTTCTGGATAAGACGATCTTTCTCCATATCTGGACCACTTTGTATGAAACGATCGTCAGTTTCCTGCTTGTCACCCTGATCAGCGTTATGCTGGCGGTTGCCCTTTGGTGCAGTAAAAAGCTGTCGGAAATACTGGACCCCTATCTGGTTGTCCTGAACAGCCTTCCGAAGTCCGCGCTGGCGCCGCTTCTAATCGTCTGGCTGGGCGCCACTAAGACTACAATCATTGTAGCCGGCATGTCCGTCGCAATCTTTGGCAGCATCCTGAATCTTTACACCAGCTTCACGACGGTGGACGAGGAAAAGATAAAATTAATCTATACACTGAGGGGAAATAAATGGCACGCCTTGACAAAAGTCGTTCTGCCCAGCTCCATACCGGCTATTATCAGCAACATGAAGGTCAATATCGGACTCTGCCTGGTCGGTGTCATCATCGGGGAATTCCTGGCGGCGCGCAATGGACTTGGATATCTGATTATATACTCTTCACAGGTATTCAAAATGGATTGGCTGCTTATGTCAATCGTCCTGCTCTGTATCATGGCAATGGGGCTTTACGCACTGATCAACCTGCTTGAAAAAGTTTATCAGAAAAGAATTTGACAAAGGGGTCTGACCCTTTTGCAGAGGGGTCTGACCCCTTTGCTCACATCTTCTCTCTATATGTTCGTTCTGAACATTTGAAAAGCAGCTGCGGTTTATTCCCACAGCTGCCCTACATATTTTCAATCTCTCCTTATATCCGAATCTGTCTCCTAATATCTGCTGTCATGCCTCCAAAAATTCCAGCAGTTCTGCCTGACTCATGCCGCCAAGCCCACCCGTCTGCGCATTCACGATCTGATCCGCCAGATCCATTTTGGCCTCCTGCAGTTTCTGAATCTTTTCCTCTATTGTGTGTTTAACAATCAATTTATACACCGTCACCTTCTTGGTCTGTCCAATACGGTGTGCACGGTCTGTCGCCTGATTCTGCACCGCCAGGTTCCACCAGGGATCATAATGGATAACTACATCCGCCCCGGTCAGGTTCAGGCATTGTGGTGAACTGCGAAAACAGCAGAAGCTTATGCCCGCCGTCAATGGCGCTTTGGATCAGTTCCAGACACGATTCCAGCTTGGCCGATTCATTCCGGTAATCTTCAAAACAAAGTCCCGGATCGCAGCATATCTGCCGCAGCTTCATTAACTCCGCCAGAATCTGAATCTTATTCTTATGAAACTGAGCGTCATCCTGTTCCGCTAATTGTGTCTGCATATGCACCACCTGTGCATCGTAAATCTTTTGCTGCGGCTTCTCCATCTTAACATATCGGATTTCTTCCAGTTTATCCGGAAGATCCTTTAATACATCGCTTTTCAGCCTGCGCAGGATAAACGCACCCGTCATTTTCTGAAGGCGCTTCATTGCATCCTCGTCTCCATTTTTCACGATCGGGGTTTCTATCTCTCTCTTGAATATTTTGTAACTATATAAAAATCCCGGCATCAGATAATCAAAAATACTCCACAGCTCACTTAACCGGTTTTCGATGGGAGTTCCGGTCATTGCATACCGGAACTGGCTTTTGATCACTTTTACCGCCTTGGATGCCGCCGTGGTATGGTTCTTGATGTACTGAGCCTCATCGATAATCTCATACAGAAACTCCTTATCCTCATAAGAAACGATATCTCTTTTCAGCAGGTCATACGAAGTAACCAGCACATCATAGGACGTATATTCATCCAGCTTCTGCCGGCGCTCCTCCTGGCTTCCTGTAATCAGCAGCACCTTCAGCAGTTTATCCAGATAAAGAGTACGGTAAACCGGGAGATGCATTTTCCCCTTCACAAAGTCTTTTGGGGAAAGATGCATAGAATCCATCAGCTCACCCAGCAGTTCCAGCGTATTATCCTCCAGCTTCAGAAAATCCCCGCTCTTCAGACGGTAAAATTTTTTGCGGGAACGGTAGCTTTTCAGAACATCCAGCAGTTCTTCCCGTGGGATATCTTCTGTCGTAATATCCAGATTCAAAAGTCCGCTGGAAAGCGATACCCCCACCGACACCTTTACCTTTCTGAGCACATTCATATTGCGGAATCTCTGGGTACACTGGACTTCTCCATACTCCAATAGTGTCTCCACCCCATGCTCCAGCACGGAATACATCAGGTCCTCATCATGCCCGCAATGCAGTTCATCTTCTTCCACATCAATTTCCGGAAACAGGCGCCTTGTGATAAGCAGTATTTCAGCCTCCTTGTTTTCCATTCTGAAGCGTTCCAGCGGCCTGTCCTGATTTTCGTCTAACAGGTCAAATACCGACACTTCGCGTTCTCCATATTTTGCATGCAGCCGGCAGCTGCTATTGTGATCTCTGGCATCCAGATAGAACATAAACTGTACCTCGGGCGCAGGTATTCGTGAATCTCTTCTGTATCTGCTTCCGTAACATCGACCACATCCCGGAGCCTCGGCAGCACCATATAATAAAACTCTGACAAATTGTTCCTTCCCACTTTGAAAGACAGCAACCCATTCCTTGACTGATCCGCCAGAAGCCTGATGCGTTCCATATATTCCTGTCCGGTTCTGCATAAACAATCCTTTTCCACAAAATAGGATGCTTCCACCCCTTTAAAAAACACCGGCATTTCACAGGTTATTTGCACGCCGTGGAACTCTTTTTGTGTTTCCAACGTATTTTTTCTAATTTCCATGCGGATTCTTGGAGTCGCTTCTTTGCAGCAGATCATCCGTTTTTCCTTTTTCGCTGCGCTTCGGTCTTCATACTCAACCTTTTCTGATCCCAGCAGCTGATAGAACTCATCCAGCTTCCATCCGGACAGATCTAAAACATTGTGCCTATTCGTCTGCTTGCCATAATACCAGCCGGATTCACAAAGACGCCTTTCCATTTCCAGTTCTTCCTCTACAATCCTATGGATATAACCGGCCCATTCCTGTCCCCGTGCCGTAAAGTTGCTCAGTTTATGATTCATCCTGGTATTTGTTCCGTAAATGGCAGTCTCCGAATTCTGCACCTGTTCATTGAATTTTCCTTTCCCATTCCTGCATTGCCAAGTTTTCTCCTTAAACTTATCAAATTGTACCTTTTCAAATCTTCTGTAATATGATCCCGCCGGTTAAGAAATCATGTCTGCTCTTTTTTGCACCTGTCTCCACTGTTCCGCCGTTAAAAACCCGGGACGCCTCATAGCCTTCAGCTTACTCATATCAATTTTAAGCTCCGCCTGCGCCTCTGAAGCCGCCTCGTACAAAGTTTTCTCATCCGCTGTTGTCTGGGACATCACATGCGGATTACTAGAAAATGCATGGTCGTGTGCCGGGATTTCATATTTCCCAACCTTATGAAGATAAAGAGCATTTTCCCGCCTGATCCATGCTTTCGCACTGGCTCCTAAAGTTGTAAGTTCCGGCGTATGGATCTGGCTCTTTGACGAAATATTTGCCGGATGTCGGACATTTCTTCCCGACAGAGATATTTCGGTAATAAAAAGCGTCAATGGGTTATGAAATAAATTAACCTCTTCCCATGTTTTTCCATCGCCATCCTGCCTGCTCCAGTACGAATCCTCCAGACTTAATCCTCTGCAGGCTTTGCATACTGCATAGCGATTAGTCTGGGACAGCCGTAAACTGTTCAAGATCTCTTTTGCATAACTTCTCCCAATAGATAATGTTCGGTTAGAGGCCCATTCGATAAAATCCGCCAGTGTTATGTTCTGCTTTCTAAGCGCAAACGGAAGGCGCTCAAAATCCAACACATTACATATTCCATTGTCATACACTTCCAATAAAACTTTGTCTCAATAAAAGCTGCATCTGTAACCTCCTGACAGTGCTTTATAAAATGATTATAGTATAATGGATTCTGCCATTCAACAAAAATTCTCTAAATGCAGAGGGGCCTGTCCCCTTTGCAGAAGAGACTGACCCCTTTTACTTCCGAAAGATTCCCAGCACAAATAACAGAATCCATATTAGGATTACCGCCGAGATCACTTTCTGAAACGGATGCGGACTATTAAAGTCCTTCAGATAAATGTTAGGATTTTCAAGTGTGATCCCCGGTTCACTGCGGTTCTCTTTCAACTGAAAGTCCTCGATAACATGGTGCCACCCTGTGGAATCAGTATACACCTTCACATAGGGCGCTCCCAGATATTTGTGCAGCGGGATCCGATAAGGCTCACTCTTGATCCGCTGTGAGACCCCCGTATTCGAATCGAATACTTCAATAATCAGAAAATAATATGTAATATACTGCCTGTTTCTGCTGTTGGAATCTACATAATACTCCCGCACAATATTCACGATCTTGCCCTTCTTCGGATGCCCCTCCTCCACGCACTGCGCATGCAGCCTTCTGTAGTAAACTGCCTTCTGCACCATACGCACTGCCTGAAACGGAAGCAGAAGCCCTGCTGCCAGAAAGATCAGGATAAAAGGCTGAAACCCTTCCCGCAGTATGTTTCCCAAAAGCCCTGCATACCATACGATTGTAAACAAAATCAAAAATACTACATTGCCGATTTCTTCATTCGCTGTCCGGATTTTTTTATGCATATGTCCTCCTCGATCTGATATCGCTTCTCCGCGGCTTCCACTTGTTCCCCCTCAGCCATCACTGGACTTCCCTCAATAAAAAACCACTCTGTTAATTTATTCACTATAAAACATCATACCACAGAGAAATAAAAAAATCTCTTTAATTCTGTTAATAAAATTTGATTTTAAAAGCTGTGTCAATAAACTAAAACATACTATAAAACAGTAACGAAACATGAACCATATACAGCGAGCTTCAGCCTTGACGGCAGATGGGGGCGCCAGCCGGCTGTCAATTTCCGGTGCGCCCCCATCTGTCGCTAAAACTAAAGCTCATCTCTTACAATCTGCGTCATATTCTCAAAATATTACCCAAATTACTCCACTAATTATTTAATACGTGTCAAATGCTGACAGTAGACATAGATATTCTGGATCTTCCTCGCCTCTACGCCGTCATCAGCCTGTATCACAGGCTGGGTCTCCGAGGGGGTGACGTAGAGCTTAAACACAATCGCATCCTGTCCCGACCTCATATTCCTGATCTTTTTAAATTCGAAGTTCCGTTTTGTAATACCAAGGTAGTCAAAAATAACTGTCTCAATGTCAACATTGGTAAAGCAGCGGAGAATCATATCCTCATCGTACATGTCTATGATTGCCTTCGTTTCTTCAAACGTAAGGTTGCTGCATTTAAATTCGCCCTCGTTCAATACCGACATCATATTGCTGTTGTCAAGTAACAGTAAAGGTTTTGCAAGTTTTCCGCCCATATCAGTCCCTCCCTTTCTCACGTGGAATCTGAATAGTTACACACAGCATCTCTTCTATAATTTAATGATAAGCGTATGGGAGGAAAATTACAACCAAAGTTATTAACTTAACGGGATTGTTAATAAAATAGCCTTACTGTTCTTGACGGCGGATATGTTCACACAAACACTGATACACCATTTCTGCGATGATTCGATTCCCCCTGGCATTCGGGTGGACTCCGTCAGCAAAATACTCCGGATGGTCTTTTGTCGTACCGTAAATATCGATAACCGGCACTTCACAATACTCCCCTACCCGTTTAATAATTGCATTTACTTCATTTCCAATAACCGTTTTATCTACGCCAAATGCAACTTCTTTCTTGCCGTCTGTGGCAAAGGCATCACAGCATGTCATGAGATATACCTCGGGATGGCTGGGTATGTTCTGGTACAAGTCCACGAACTCCCCGAGCTCTTTTTCATATGCCGCGGAATCCCAGTTATTTGGCTTGGAGTCGTTCGTGCCTAACATAATCAAAACAAGATCGGGCTCTGCTTCCTGCGTTTCTTCGAAGAAATCTTCTTGTTTGTATGGCTTGTTCCCTTCATCGAGCAAAGTACGGCCGCTCAGCCCATAATTAAGTACCTGATAGCAATCCCCTAGTAATTCCTGTAAAATGGCAGGATAGGAATCTCTGTCCCGGGTAGCAAGTACTCCGGCTCCATATGTGATACTGTCCCCTATACATGCGACCCTTATCTTTTTGTCTTCTGTTTTTCCCGTTGACTCTATTTGGGGCGCCGGTGGTTCTTTTGCTTTATAAACAAAGCAGAAAAGAACTGCGCCTGCAGCCACAATCAATGCTGCGGCGATTATAATAATTCCTTTGATGGCCTTATTCATTCTCCCTGAAGTCCTTCCTATTTTCTTTCCGCAGACAGAACAGCGTCCCCCTTTTTCCTGCATTACAATATTAACTTTCTGCAATTAATTTTGACGCGCATATTTTCATTTGGTTATTCACCGTTAGAACACCCCAAGTTTTTTTATTGGCAGGTGAAGCAGGCGGTATAAAAACAGCTTCTGCAATTATATTACTTTGAATTTTCCCTAAATTAGTAATGCTATAACCGTTTTGTGAACCATATCCAAACATATTTCTTCCTACAAATGTTCCTGCTTTACTTCCAAAATCTCCTAATGCAGATATTGCAACAGCGTCAATTAGCTCTGGCTGCATATGTATATAACAGGCAAGCACAAGCATTTCTTTCTGCGGGTGCTGACATATATTTAGGACTTGTGACGATACGCGCTTTGCAAGGGATATAACATTTTCCCCAGTCTTTTTCACAGAAACGCTAAAAGCAGTCGAATAATTCCCCATTGCTCCTTGTCTGTAACATTTCGTCTGATTACGAATATCAGCTGCAATAACCACTTTATCTGTATTTTCTTCCAACATCATTTTTGCAATCAGCCAGTCATTTACGGTAATGCAATGTTGTCTGCATAAAGTCTGTATTTCCGCTAACTCCTGTTTGCAAACGGTGAGTACTTCCCGTTTCATTTTGTGTTCTTGAATATAGGCCCTTTCAAATCTGCTATATTCCTCATACATTACCTGCTTTCCCTCTTTTTTCCACCTTCTATTTGCGTCGCCTATCATCAATTTACTGATTAAAGGTAAATCACTGTTTGAGGGAAGATCATGTAAGCCTTGAATTAAGCGTTCCTCTACAAACTGCGGCATTACTCCATTCGCATAATGCTCTGAAAATTCCTCTGCCAGTTGTAAAAGCCCTCTGCCGTCACACAATAGATGGTGGGCAATAAATAATATTTGAAATTCTTTCCCCTTTGGATAAATCACTATTTTTAGCAGACATTCTTTCTTGACATTCCATCCGCGCAAAGATATTTCTTCATAATCCTGCTGCCACAAATCAACCTCTTCTTTTACAGTTACGGGAATATGCAAAGAATCTTGTATTTGATAAAACAATCTGCCAGTGTCTGTTTCCTCTGCAATTAAACTTTGCAGAAACGGGTGTGCTTTTTGAAGAGTGTCTATACTTTGCCTTAGCAGTCCTTCATCATAATTACATTCTATCTTTGCCATAATCCCAAAGTGCATATTAGGGCACATATAATGCGCACGTTCTGTATACACATAATTTTTATCCGATTTCATATCTTTTCTCCGAATCATTTTCATTGTGATATAACTTAAAACTTGCACATGCTTCTGTAAGTAACCGCCTTATTTCTTCCGGTTGGATATTCGTTGTGTTCGTGGAAACAATCGTTGCTATACCATGCGTAAATATCCATGTTTTTACAAACACTCCAGGATCGATCGGAACAGGGATGTGTTTTGCCAAATCGTAAAGGCTTTCTTTGCTGTCGCCCCCCTTGATTACTCGGCTGGTTTTGTTATCTACTGGAAATAACGGAATCTATCAGACCATATTTTAATGCTTCTTCGGCACTCATAAAATTATCCCTATCGGTATCCCTTTCAATTTCTTCAATAGTACGCCCTGTGTTTTCAGATAATATTCTGTTTAATCTTTGTTTGTTTTTTTGCATATAATCAGACATTATTTTTATATCGCTGGCTGGTCCTTGAATACCGTTTCCATGCATGGCCGGCTGGTGTATCATGATTTCAGCATTAGGCAAAGCCATACGCTTTCCATGTGTACCTCCTGCTAACAAGAATGCACCAAAGCTTGCAGCCATACCAATACATATTGTAGAGACATCGCACTTGATGTATTTCATGGTGTCATAAATCGCAAATCCGGCAGAAACAGAACCTCCCGGACTGTTAATGTATAAATGAATATCTTTCTCCGGGTCTTGGGCCTCCAAAAAGAGGAATTGCGCCACGATTAAACTGGCAGAAGTATCACTTACTTCTTCTCCCAGAAAAACAACTCTGTCTGACAACAAACGAGAGAAAACATCATAGCTGCGTTCTCCCCGGCTCGTCTGCTCAATAACGTAAGGAATTGTACTCATGCTGCCATCTCCTTGAACATACTGATGAATAGATTATATCTTGTGTTATTGAAATTTCCACAAAGGGAAATTCTGTTTTGCTTTGGTACAAACACCCCCATACTTCTATAAATTTTAGGCGGATATAAATACAATTGCTTAAAAGCGAGTGTAAATGCCTGTTGAGAATCATATCCAGCTTCATAAGCAATTTTTGTAATCGGCTCGTTTGATAATATCAATTTTTCAGCAGCCATTGTAAGCCTGCGGCTTTGAAGGTATTTATAAATGGTAATTCCCGTACATTCGGAAAATATGCGATTAAGATAAAATCTTGAATAGCCAACATTTTTAGCAATTTTATCTACGTTAATTTCTTTCTCAATATTATCCTCGATATAATTCAAGACCTTACCGACAATCTCTTTTTGCTGTTCCATAGTTACGCCTCCTTTTTATCATTATAACAAGTTTCCGATCGCGTGTCTTAATAAAAAGTGCGGTTTTGGCGCCAAATGCGAAATCTAAAAGAAGCAGCTATGGTTTTCCACAGCTGCTCACCTTATTTTCTTTTTACTGTTAGACTTCCTTTTCTGGAAACAGCTCTTCCAGTGCATGTTCTACGCGGTCCATATCCGCAGTAGGCTCGAACCGGTCAATCACAGTTCCGTCCCGGTTGATCAGGAATTTTGTAAAGTTCCATTTAATGTCACTGCTGTTTTTATAATCCGGTTCCTCTGCCGAGATAATCTCGTGCAGCTTTCCGCTTAAAGGATGTCCTTCATCGAACCCCTGAAATTCTTTCTTTTCTGTGAGAAACCGATAAAGCGGATGCATATTTTTGCCTTTTACATCTATTTTTGAAAAAAGAGGGAAGGTGACGCCATAGTTCAATTTACAGAATTCTGCAATTTTACTCTCCTCTTCCGGTTCCTGCTCCTTGAATTGATTGCAGGGAAATCCCAGGATTTCAAATCCTTTTTCATGGTATTTTTTATAAAGCGCTTCCAGTGCTTCATATTGAGGTGTGAATCCACATTTACTGGCAGTATTGACAATCAGTAGAATGTTGCCCAGATATTTCTCCATACTCTCTTTGGTTCCATCGATCCGTTCCAGTTCTATCTTGCTTAAATCCATTTCATTTTTTCCTTTCCTGCGTTTATTGCTTATAATTCCTTCACTTTTAATTACTCAATGCAGTATTAGTATGTCCTTTTAAAGTTTACATAATACGCAGCCAACGCAGCAGGATGTCGGCAGTAACCTCCTCTTCTGCCTTTTTGTTATATACTGGTAAAGCTTTCTATTTACGGTTTGTATATAGTCTTCAGCTTTTCTATGCTGTTTTCCAATGAAGTCTCATGTAAGGGATTATATAAAGAATATAATTCTTCAGGTTTAATCTTTGCTTCAATCTTGCTGGATAAAATCTCACATTTCCACTGCATATAAGTATATACATCTGCCATCCATTCCAATATAAACTCATCATACTTATCGCTTATATCAGCATCTGCCCGGATCTTCACCCCCAAACTGCCCAGGATCTGTTTTGGTGTCTTATTTAAAAAAAGAGGATTGCCTTCATCCATATGCCTTCTGTATGTCCCGTTCATATATTCAGTAATTATCTGAAACACATTTTCACAGTTTCCGGCAATTAATTTGAAAAGATATCTGTTTTTTTGTATCATGCTGTCTAAATAACTCACATCATACGCCGGCATTATCATAACCTCCGCTTTCCTTTCGATATATCAGTCTGTTCCGAATTGCAAACTGTGCTGTAATTCCTGGTACCTGGTATCCATCTAACAAAATGGACTGCATTCTTTCTGATAAGAACCTGCCCACCTCACGTCTGACATATATATCCGTATTTTTATATTCTTCATGCACTTCTGCATTATATGAGTCTATCCACCTAATATTTCAAAATGCTTTTTCTGATTTTAAGAATATTTGCTTTCCCAGGGAGCCTTTATAGAATAATTTTTCAACTTCTACAATATTAATCTGATTCAGCAAAAAAGCTTCTAATATATAGGTAAGCGCATATGCCATATCATCCAGCGGATTTGGAGCTTTCGCATGTTCTTTGCAGCGGTAATTCAGAGCAAATGCATGATATCCCAGCTGATTCAAATGCACGCATGTCGGGTATGCCTCAATCATAGATGCGCATCCCATATACCCGCCGCCGGCGCATACAATCAATCACAAAGGCTGTTGTTACCATGATAATCTTCCTCCTTTTATCGGGCATCCGAACTATCCGTCCGAAAGCGATATGCCCCGCTGCCTCGTTCAAACCTCTGCCCGTCCGGCAGAACAATAACCGCAGTTGTATTGCAGGGGATTTTAACAAATAACTCAAAGTTCCCGTCTTTCTTCTCCCACTCCGAAACGATCTCTCCGTACGCTGATTTAAAAGTACGTTTCGCCCAGTCCAGCCGGTCATCTGGCTGCGGCTGAATCCGAATCTTTTTAAAGCCGGGTTCTTCATAATTAATTCCATTTATGTTGCGGAACATCCAGTCGTCCACACAGCCAAATGCATAATGATTCAGGCTCATACAGAATGGCATTCCATAGATCTCTGATATAAAAGGGGCGCCGTCTTCATCTAGGGCAAACCAGCTCTCCCAGATGGTCGTTGCGCCGTGTTTGACCTCATATAGCCACGACGGTGCTTTTTCGTTAAACAAAAGATCATAAGCCAGATCCCGGCGGTCAATCCGGCACAGGGCGTCCTGCAGAACCGGTATTCCTAAAAATCCGACATCCAGGCACCCGTCGTTCTCTTCTATTTTACGAACTAAGTTTTCCGCAAAGGTCTGCTTGAGATTTTCCGGTACTAGCCTATAAAAAAGAGGCATTGCATATGCGCCCATGAGATCAGCAGGCATATTGCCTTTCTCATCGATTACGCCTTTCTGAATAGCAGCTTTCATGTTTTGCGCCATTTCCCCATAATAATCTGCATCTCCATCATTTCCAAGAACTCTTGCAATCTCCGACATACTTGATACAGAATGATATCCATAGATCGGAGCCACATATTTTGTCGATACCCGTATCGCCTCAAAGGTTCCTTCCCCATACCCGTCCCTGGAATAACTCGGTATTAAATGTTCCCCGTAATGATGTCCGGTATTCCACAGATATTGCTCCACTTCCTCAGGAATCATACTGCCATCCGGACGGTTTTCTCTTGCCGTCCTAAGAACAAAATCACACCAGTTTTTCATGGACTCATATTGCTGCTTCAGAATCTGCATGTTTCCTGTCAGGCAATACATGTAAAATGGAACCAATACTGCCGCATCTCCCCAGCCCGCGGGAGACACTGCCTCCGGCGTCTTGAACTGTTCGGCATACATTTCATACTGCCCGATATAGGCTCCTGCCAATGGCACTACGAAGGGCACGGAACCATTTTCCTTTTGCTCACATGCCAGGTTTTCAAGCCATCTGGTCAGAAACGGAGTGATATCTTCATTTAATAATGCTGTTTTTGTGTATACCTGAATATCTCCTGTCCATCCTGCTTTTTCACGCTGTGGGCAGTCAGTGGGCAGCGAAAGCATATTCGCATGCTGTGACCAGCGCGTATTCTCATATAATCTGTTAATATCTGCATTGGAGCAGGCAAATGTTCCGGCATTTTCTTTTTCAGAACTTAATACAACAGCAGTAATATCCTCTTCATTTAAATCCTTTATACCATCGACCAAAACATAACGGAACCCCTGAAATGTAAAATACGGCTCGTATACCTGTTCATTTCCATCTGAAATATATTCAATCCTCTGATCTGCCGTCGGATTGTTGTCGAAAAAATTTCCTTTTGCATCCAGCCCTTCCGTATGGATCACTGTCACCTTTGTCCCACTTGGTTCATGGATGTTCAGACGCACACGGCCGGCAATTACTTGGCCGAAATCAATAATCCGCTCGCCTTTCGGTGAAGTCAGGACATTTTTCACCGGCAAAATCATAATAGGGCGCACCGGCTGCCCATACTGCGCTTTTAAGTTCTGATAGCCAAAATCTGCCGGCACCACATCTAACCATTCGTCGTCAATAAACTCTGCGCTTTCCCATCCGTATGGCATTCTGTTTGCATCATAGCGTTCGCCGGCAAACAGATCCGAACACCGGACAGGGCTTTCCTTCACCTTTACGGTTTCATCTGAGCCAAAACAATCTGCAGTCCCATCCTCATATGTCACTTCCAGCTGCGTCAAGACCGCAAGCGCAGGATCATAAGTTTCATCCTGGGCCTTTGTCATAAATCCGTGATACCAGCCATCGCCCACATGCATCCCTATGATATTTATACCAGTATTTAAAAGTTCCGTAACATCGTAAGTTTGATAGCACAAATACTCTCTATACACAGTACACTCAGGCGCAAATTCACGGTCATCTGGACGTTTCCCGTTAACTGTCAGCCGATAGACCCCGTGGCAGGTTGCATAAAGCCTCGCCATTTTCACCTTTTTATTAAGAATGATCTTCTGGCGGAACATGGCTGCCGGAGGCTGATCCCCCAGATGTGCCTGGCGTTCTATGATCGGAAGCGGCGATTTTACCCATTTCGCCTGCCAGTCCTTTCTGTTTAAGAATGCTGTCTCAAATTCGCTGGAAGCCTCAGGAATGAAATCGTTGCTGTTTTTGCCGGTGCTTCGGTATCGCTCTCCCTGACAGAGGAATCGAATTCTTCTTCCGGCAGTTCTTTTAGTGTGAAAAACGGGATTAACAGGATCCCAACGCCAACAACCGCATAGATCAGAGCAATCATTCTCCATCCCTGCTGCCCTCCTCCAAATGCCTCGACCAGGCCGGATGTAACGGATGCTACCACCACACTTCCTATGGTTCCGCTCAACATTGCCGCGCCGCTCATCGTAACCTGGTCATGCTGATCCTTTGTTACACGGGCAAGCATCATATTATAGGCAACCTGATTCATTGTATAAAAAACAGCACTGATCAGCAGGTAGAAAATAAAAATCCATGCACTTTTTGCCCCTTCCCCCAGCGATCCCGGGACATTAAAAATCAGGAACATACAGACTCCCATTGGAATACAGCTCAATAAATACCAAAACCTTGTTTTTCCCATCTTAGACTTTGTAAGGTCAATGATCCTGCCCATAAAGATATCTGTAATACCATCAAATACCTTTGCAAACATAAGAAGCGTACCGATAATCGCGGCGCTGACCCCAATCACATTCGTACAATAAAGTAATAAAAATGTGGTGATGGTTCCCCAGGTAAAGCCGCCCCCTGCATTTCCTAGTCCATAGGCAATCTTTTTCCACATTGGCAATGAACCTGTCTTTTGTTTACTCATGTTGATTTCCTCCTTTTTCAACAACTATTAATCACAGGTTCATCTTAAGTTTTATTTCTCAACTCTACAATTTGCATAATCCGACTTTGCCATAAATGTAATGACTTTTATCCGACTTATCATTGATTTTTCTTTATGGAATTGCTAAAATACGAGTAAACATAGGGATTCCAATCGTATTGGAGGAACGACTCATGAAACAGATTTTAGAATACATTGAACAAGTATTCAAACGGGAAGAACAAAAGAACCTGAAGAATTATGCGGCAGAGCATCTCTCATTTACACAAAAGGCCCACACCTGGCAGCCCTACAGCTCTGAGGGATACATCGATAAGGTTCTGCAGATTCCCTATGACTATTTTATGACAGTAGAATACTGTATACCAACGCAGGAGAATGGGTATGTTTTGTCTACATACTCCCCATGCCCTCTGCCGGTATCACAAAAAACCTATCTCCTGGAAAATAATAACGAAGACGACAATCTTCACAGACATGATTATTTTGAGATGATCTATGTATACAAAGGCACACGAACCACGCAGATCGAAAACCAGACCATTCATTTAACCGAACATGATATCTGTATTTTTGATACCCAGTGCGCCCATCTGGACATTCGCTCCAAAAGTGAAGGAATTGCTTTTTACTGCTGTATCACAAGTAAAATGCTGGATTCCTATTTTCTGAACCACTTGACCAATAAAAGCATCCGCAATTTTTTTCTTATCAAAGGCACAGCCAAGAGTGATGTAAGTTATTTGAAGCTCCATGCAGCTCCCGAACCGGCGAAAGATATCGAAGAGAACCTTGATTGTATCTTCCGTGAAATGGAATCGACCAAACCCGGATATGAAAGAATCGCCCAGATACATACATTGAGAATTTTGAATGCTTTCGAACGCTCCGATACTACCGATATCTATACCTTTTCCAAACGACTTCAGGGGAATAAACTATTTCAGGCTGTCGCCAGATATATTGACAGCCACATAGCCGATATCAGCCTGGAAAAACTCTGTGACCACTTTCATTACCAGGCTGATTATTACGGCAGACTGATCAAAAAAAATACCGGCTTGAACTATGCCCAATATGTGCATGCCCTGAAAATGGAGAAAGCAAAAAATCTTTTAGTGAATACTGACATGTCTGTTTCTGAAATACTGATATATCTGGGCTATCAGTATCATTCTTATTTTTATAAATCCTTTCAGCTGGAAACCGGAATGTCACCCTCCGAGTACCGGAAGGCCAAAAGGGTAAAACCGCCGGACTAACCTGCCGCTATTCACCGGATTCCACTCCGAATATCGGTTCTATATCCTTTTTAATAAATTCTATCCTATCTTTCGCCTTAGGCGTAAACATAGAGGCTATAGCTACAACCATTTTCTTTTCCGCATTGACATAAATGACATTCCCCCCATCGCCCATTGCTGCATACCCCTTTCCTTTTTCATCCACCAGCCACCATAAATACCCATAGGGCAGGTTCTCGCCTTTCCAGCGGCTGTGTTCCTTTGTGCTTTCTTCTACCCACGCCCTGGAAACGATCTGTTTTCCGGCCCAGATCCCTCTGTCCAGGTAAAGCTGTCCTATTTTTGCCATGTCTGCAGGCGAAAGGGTCAGTCCCCATCCGGCGGAATTTACTCCGGCCGGATCGGATACCCATCCGCTGATGTCCGTGGCCTTATTAAATGCGAGTTGTTCTTCTTTGCTTTGGAAAGTGATACTGCGCTCCACGGTAATGCCAAGCGGTCCGAATAAATTCTCCCTGGCGAAATCCAACACGGTTTGTCCCGTTGTTTTCATGAGAATCCCTGTTAGAATATCAGGACCTATGAGAGGCGCATATCTAAAATCGCCTATGTTTCCCCGTCCTCCCAGATAGTCCAGACCAAATGACACCCAATCATCACTTGTAAAATACTTGACATAGGGAGCGAACCTATATTTATAGGGTGCTGTCATTGTCAGCAGATTTTCAAGCGTTATATTCTGAATTGTTTTTTCTCGTTTCTTCACTGTATAGTCGGGGAAAAAGTCCAGTACCTTCTGGCTGACACTTTGAATGCATCCCTTCTCTATGGCAATCCCGATTAATATGGAAATGATGCTTTTTGTCACGGAGTAAACATGAAGACGGCTCTGCGCGGTACATCCGTTAAAGTAGTTTTCATACCGGATCTGTCCTTCTTTTAGTACTACGATTCCTGCCGTATTGCTATACTCATTTTTAATTGTCTTCTCAAGCTCTGCCACTCGTTCCAGATTCATTTAAACGCTCCTCTCTGCTGCTTTTCTTTTTACCGGATAGTATACTTCCGTAATAAGTTCGCTTTCATTCGAAACCTGGGATGGATCCGTTACATACACTTCATACAGAGCATTGCTGCTCTCATACCCTTCTTTTTCCGCCCATTCGCGCTGTTTTGTATACACAGAAGGCAGATTGGAATATGAGCCGTGAAGAACCGTTTTCAGGCACAATCCCGGACAAAAATCCCTGGTGCCGGTCGCGTATTCTTTCACCGGTATGGCAAATTCAGTATCTAACCCAAAAGGACTATATTCCGCACTGTGGAAAAGTACCATAGGCGGCGCGGATACAGTCAGTCGATCCGCCTCAATCTTCCGGAACAATTTGTGATAGCAGCTCCCATATGCTTCGGAAAATTCTTGTTCGTTCACCATTTTCCGGATTGACAAAAGATACATCAACGGCACTTCTGTAAGCTGAACATCAATCGTCTCTAAGTAGGACATCATTGATTTACCTGCCTTCAGATTTGAAATATCACTACTTAGCTGTTCCAGCGTCTCATTCAGTTTTCTGCTCTGATTCCCGATCTCTTTCGCCTTCCTGCTGAGCGCAATATAAAGCTTCGCCTCCTGTTCTTCCTCAGATCGAAGAATCTCGCCGATCTCCTCCAAAGAAAATTGATAAGACTTCAGCCGGTTAATCAATAACATCGTTTCCAGCTGGTCAATGGAATAATATCTGTAACCGGTCTCCGGGTTCACCTCATTGGGCAGGAGCAGCCCTTTCTCTGCATAGTAGCGCAGTGTCTTCGTGGACACCTTGCATATTTTTGAAAACTCTCCAATCGTTAGCATCCGTTTTCCTCCTCTTGGTATGTAGAAAATCTACCCTAATCTTACACCTTGCCCCAAGGGGAAAGTCAAGGCGGGAAATTTTGAGCAGAAGGGATGAAGCATGAATACACTTGAAGTATTGACATTAGTGCTGGTAATTTTTGCAGCACTTGCTTACATAGATAACCATCAGAACAAAAACCAGCTATCCTCTACGGCAATAGAGGATAGCTGGTAACTATAAATTACTATGGTATCCGAAGCGCAATCATCAGACGAACCAAAGTCTTTTGATTACTTCTAAGTAAATTATACATTGGGTACTTGAATTTTTCAAGTACCCTTTCAAATTTTGTCAGAATTCCAAACATTTCCGCCTCACTTTACACCCCTTCCAAATACCACAGCTTCGTATGGCCGCAGGGATGGTGCACAATCTTTATAATTCCCCAGGATTTTATGATACCCCTCTTGCGAAAGCTCCTCCAGCACCACTTCTCTGTCTTTGAAGTTGCACAGCACAAGCATTTCTTCTCCCCCAAGTGATCTTTTGTACGCCAGTACATCCGGGTTTTCCTGATGCAAAAATTCTATCTCCCCTTCGGCTATTACCGGGTTTTCTTTTCTAAGACGAATTAATGCTTTGTAGAAACTGAGGATCGAATCCTCGTCTGCCGCCTCCGATTCTGCATTTATGGTTTTATAATTTTCCGGCAGGCCGATCCACGGTGACGCCTCTGAGAAACCTGCATTTTCTCCAGCAGTCCACTGCATAGGGGTGCGCCCATTATCCCGGGAACGCGCGGAGAGGATATCCAATGCCTCTCCGGGAGTCTTTCCCTGAGACAGCAGGATTTCATAATAATTCAGGCTTTCCACATCCCGGTACTGGGAAATATCCCGGTATCCTGCATTGGTCATTCCCAATTCCTCTCCCTGGTAAATGTATGGGGTACCGCGCATCAGATGAATAGCCGCAGCCAGCATTTTGGCGGATTCCTTCCAGTACTTTTTATCGTCTCCGAATCGGGATACGATTCTCGGCTGATCGTGATTGCACCAGAATACCGCGTTCCAGCCTCCTGCTTTCTGCATTCCGGTCTGCCATTCTTCAAAAAGACATTTCAATGCCCTTATATCCGGATCCATTAACTCCCACTTATTTCCGTTTTTGTAATCTACTTTCAAATGGTGAAAGTTAAAGCACATAGAAAGCTCTTTTTCTTCCGGATTAGAATAACGAATGCAGTTATCCAGTGATGTGGAAGACATCTCTCCGACGGTTACCATATCCTCAATCCCGGTATCATGTACCAGTTCCTTTAGAAACTCATGCACGTGCCTGCCATCCGTATAGAATCTTCTTCCGTCCCCTTGTGAATCATCCTCGAATATTTCCGGCTTAGATATGAGATTTACAACGTCGAACCGGAACCCTTTGATGCCTTTTTCCTTCCAGAAACGGATGACTTCTTTCAGTTCCTCTCTCACTTTCGGGTTCTCCCAGTTCAGATCCGCCTGTGTTACATCGAACAGATGAAGGTACCATTTTTCAAGATGAGGCACATATTCCCATGCGGGGCCGCCGAATTTGGACACCCAGTTCGACGGCGCTTTCTCCGGAGACCCAGCTTTGAAAATATAATAATCCATATACTCCGCATCGCCCATCAGCGCCTTTTGAAACCACTCGTGCTCTGTGGAAGTATGATTGAATACCATATCCAGCATCAGGCCAATCCCCCGTCTGTCAGCCCCGGCAATCAGTTCCTCAAGATCTTCCATTGTTCCGAACAGCGGATCGATGTTCCGATAATCCGCCACATCATAGCCATTGTCATTCTGAGGCGACACAAAAAATGGTGTCAGCCAGAGATAATCTACGCCCAGTTCCTGCAGATAATCCAGCTTTTCCAGGACTCCGCGCAGGTCGCCAACTCCGTCCTGGTTCGAATCTCTGAAAGATTTGGGATAAATCTGGTACACTGTTTTATTTTTAAAGTCTGCCATGTTTCATGCCTCCGTATTCCAATAGGTTACAACTGCCGTTTCGCCTGTTGCCGCCCGGCCGCCCGTATGATACTGAATCTCTTTTGCATCCCCTTCTCCGGTAATGATGCAAACCGTCACGTCCGGATGGCCTGCAGCTTTTATCTTCTCCCTGCTGAATCTGATAAGAGGGGTTCCTGTCATAACATCCTCGCCTTCTTTTACCAGATATTCAAATCCATCACCCTGCATATCCACCGTATCGATTCCTATATGAAGAAGCACTTCCATGCCGTTGTCCAGCGTCAGGCCGCAGGCATGGCGGGAATCCTCCATGAGTACCGTCACTTTTGCGTCAGCCGGTGCGCAGAGCGTTTCGCTTTCCGGGAGAATGGCAAGGCCGTCGCCCATGATTCCCTCTGAGAATACGCCGTCTCCCACTTCTTTTAAAGAAATGACTTTTCCGTCTAAAAATGCCTTCAGTTCCATTTCTGCGTGTGCTTTTTTCGGGAATTTCTCTGTGAGCTGTGCTTCTGAATCAACATCTTCCCCCAGTATCTCCTCCGCCTGTACACAATTAAGAGGCCCTTTCTCTTCTCCCATTACTTCCGGGGAATCTTCTTTGTTTCCGGCTGATGCCACGCCCTTTTTCTTTCCTGCAATTATGGTCAGTACAAAAGGCACTACAATCGCAATCACCATGCACACAGCAAAGGAGAGCATATATTGCGGCTTGACGGAAAGGATTCCGGGGATTCCACCGACACCGATGGCATTTGCCGTCGTTCCGGTAGCCACACAGACAACTGCCGCGCAGGCGGAACCTATCATCCCGCATACAAATGGGAACAGATATTTCAAGTTAACACCGAAGATCGCCGGCTCTGTTACACCCAGATAACAAGAGATACATGCCGGTACATTCACTTCCTGTGCCTCCGCGTTCTTTCTCTGCAGAAAGATCATCCCAAGTACTGCGGAGCCCTGTGCAATATTAGAGAGTGCGATCATCGGCCACAGCATGGTTCCGGTGTAATCCGCAATAAGCTGCAGATCAATGGCATTCGTCATATGGTGAAGCCCGGTAATAACAAGCGGCGCATAGACAAATCCAAAGACCGCCCCGAATACGATTTTGAACGAACCTGTAATTCCTGCATATACGACACTCGATATAGCAGAACCTATCTGCCAGCCGACCGGCCCCAGAATAAAATGTGCTGCGATTACTGCCAGGAGCAGGCTGCAGAATGGTACTACAATCATGGAAATCACCTGCGGCGTAATCTTCCGAAAGAATTTTTCCAGGTATACAAGAGTAAAAGCCGCCAGAATCGCCGGTATCACCTGTGCCTGATATCCGATCATGTTTACCTTGAAAAAGCCAAAATCCCAGAACGGAATGTCTGCCGCTGCCGTGGACGCTACGGAGTAGGCATTCAGAAGCTGCCCTGAAACCAGTGTCAGACCAAGAACAATTCCCAGCATCTGAGTCGTACCCATCTTTTTGGTCACTGACCAGCAGATTCCCACCGGCAGCATATGGAATACCGCCTCGCCGATCAACCAGAGAAAACTGTCTATCCCGGACCAGAACTGGCTAATATCGCACAGTGTCTTGGTTCCGTTTTCAAATAGGTAGAGGCTGTCGATGCAGTTACGGAATCCCAGAATCAGACCTCCTACAATAATCGCCGGTATCAGAGGCGCGAAGATCTCTGCTATCGCCGCCACTGCGCGCTGCAGGAGATTCTGATTGCTCTTGGCAGCCTGCTTCACAGCGTCCTTGGATACTCCTTCAATTCCGGCAGTAGCAACAAAATCATTGTAAAAATCCGCCACTGTGTTCCCAATAATGACCTGGAACTGTCCCGCCTGTGTGAAACTGCCCTTTACAACCTTCATGGCTTCGATTTTTTTCACATCCGCTGCAGACGGATCGTTCAAAACAAACCGCATCCTCGTCATACAATGAGAAACCGCGGCGATATTCTTCTTTCCACCGACCAGTTCCAAAAGCTCTTTTGCGTCTTCTGCATATCTGCCCATTACTCTTCCTCCTAATCTTAACATCTGTTAGATTTTGCTTTTACGTGTCTGTTTATTCACTGCCTGCCCTGTCGTTGTCCAACTTGTTCAAACAAGTTCTTTAATCATTTTATACCACACTTGTTTAAACAAGTCAAGAGTTATTTTATAATATCTATGGAATGGATGGCGGGACACCTTGGGAATCGCCGGCGATAGTGCAGGTGCAGCTATAGCAGCTTGTCTTATAAACATCTGCGAAAAAGAGCAATTAGTACCACCTTGCGGGCATATGCTGATTTATCCGGTTACAGATGCTACACTATCTTCAGAATCAATGAAAGTATATGTGGACACGCCTCTTTGGAATGCTGTTAATAATCAAAAGATGTGGAAGTATTATTTGAAAGGGAAAAATGAACAGGAGCGAATAAAAGCTTCTCCGCTGGATAATGAATTACCGGGCAAGGTACCTAAAACTTATATAGAAACCGCCGAATATGACTGCCTCCATGACGAAGGAATTGCATATGCAAATAAATTGAAATTAATGGGTACAAGCGTCATTTTAAACGAAACGCATGGTACTTTCCATGGATATGATTCTTGTTTGAATGCAAAAATTAGTCGAACAAATGTAAAAAAGCGAATAGATTTCATTAAAAATTTGATTAGTGAAAGGTGATGACACGTTCCAGTTCAAAGAGGATTAACTAAAAAGTCAATATAATGTACTTAAAGAAAGGCAGCCGCACTACGTTAATCCGTCAGTACTGCTGCCCCATAAACTCTATAAAGTTTTACTCAGCCGGCCCCGCCGTCTGATGCATTCCCAGCGGCTTCACATTAAAGTTCGAACGGTATTCTGTCTCATCCCAGAAAATATCTTCTGCCACAAGACACTGCGGATTCAACTCCACCCCATCCAGAATGATCTCTTTGAACTTCTTATAACCCGCACGGTCAATCAGATGGCCGCCATGAAGATATTCCGGCTTATAGTCCATAACCCATGCAGAGAACTTCTGCCAGTTGCGGAGAACGGAAAGAACTACATCCTCTGTTGCCCAATTCAGAAACATCTTACCGGTACGCGGAGTCTGGCGTCCTGTCCTGCCGCCTAAGATTACGCGGTAATACTTCGTGGGTTCTCTGGTCCATGCACTGGTTGGACATGCTCTGACGCACTCGCCGCAGCCAATGCAGCAGCAGGCATCCTTCTCGATCTTTCCGGTATCTTCATTGAGTTTCAGCACTCTGGTAGATGCCTTTTCACATGTGCGTGCACAGGCGCCGCAGCCAATGCAGCGTTCAGGGTGATAAACCATACGCGCCACCCCGATGATTCCGAAGTCACACAAATGTGCCTTATTACAGTCATTCGGGCATCCCGCAATATTAATCTTAATGTGATAATGGCTTGGGAAAATGATAGGCTCTATCTTCCTCGCCAGTTCATATGTATTGCAGTTTCCACAGATACAGTGGTAATTCCCGATACATGCCGTAATATTCCGTGCACCGATTGTCGGGTATCCGCTCTTTGGATCCCATTCCTGAGGTTCATGCGATACTGTGTCCATATCTACCTGGCAAAGCTGGGCATCCACCTCTTTGATATAATCTTCCAAATAAGCATTCACGGCCGGAACATTCTCATAAGGAATACCGGTTATATCGAACGTCTGCCTTGTTCCAAAATGGAAGTTCCCATCGCCCCAAGTCTTTGCAATATGCTCAATCACTGAAAGATAGGAGGAATCAATGAATCCTCCCGGAACCCTCATCTGCAGCATAAACTGTCCGGGGACTTTGGACTGGCGAAAGCAGTTAATCCGCAGTTTTTT
The DNA here is from genome assembly GCF_009680135.1 of Eubacterium sp. BIOML-A2. Lineage (NCBI taxonomy): Bacteria > Bacillati > Bacillota > Clostridia > Eubacteriales > Eubacteriaceae > Eubacterium > Eubacterium sp. BIOML-A2. The sequence continues at coordinate 7,556 of NZ_WKZK01000031.1, read as the reverse complement.
GATATTAATATCCTGATTCATACCATTTACACTCCTTTCTCAATCCACCAAATCACGTGCTATTGTATAGGGGAACACAGGTCCGTCTGTACAGACATAGACCTCATCAATCCTGCAGTGCCCGCATTTTCCGATGGCACATGACATCTTCCGCTCAAAACTCATCCAGACCTTCTCCGGATCTACGTTGTATTTCATAAGTTCAAGCCCGGTGAATTTCATCATCGGCGGCGGTCCTACTACAATTACTGCATAATTTCCCTGAAATTCGTCAAATGGGATCTCTTTTACAAATTCTGTTACAAAGCCGGTCCTCCAGCCTTCCTTCTTGTCGGTATCCAGCGCATAGGTCGTAACAAACTGCTCCTTCCACTTCGCCAGATCCCCGCTGAAAATGATTCCTTCCTCATTCTTAAAGCCAGAAATAAGATGCACGCTCTTCACATATTCCGGCTTCTCTGCAAAACTGCGGAGCATAGAGCGCACCGGTGCCAAGCCCGTTCCCCCTGTAATAACGATTATATGTTTCCCGGCAAATTCATCGACAGGCCACCCTTTTCCATAAGGTCCGCGTAAGAACAGTATATCTCCCGGCTCCTTTGAAAAGATACAGTCCGTCACTTTCCCTACTGAACGGATCGTAAACTCCAGCCATCCCTCGCCCTGTGCCGAAACAGAGATTGGAGCCTCACCAATCTTTGGGATAGACAACTGCATAAACTGGCCATGAGCCGGACAGACATCAGAAGCGACTCTGAAAGTCCACTCATGCTCGCTTTCTTTGTGCACATCCAGAATTGTGCACGGTTTTGGCATAACAGGATTCATCATAACAGTCCCTCCTTTACTGTTCCATGCCGGCTTTAATCTCCTCCACCGCATGATTCATTTTGTTAACAGTTGCACTAATCGATATCATTTCCGGACAGCGGTGTGTACACCGGCCGCAGCCAACGCACATGTGGGAATCCCCAAACCGCGCCTTATAATCATAAAACTTATGTAAGACCTTGAAGCGCATCCTGTCCGCCGCAGTACTGCGCATCTCTCTCTGCCCTGCCATCTGGTCAAACCCTTCCACCTGGCAGGAAGCAGTCACCCGGCGGCGCTCTCCCACTTCCGGATTATCCCCATAGAGAATATCCCGTGTCGTAAAGCAGGTACAGGTAGAACATGCCACCGTACAGCTGCCGCAGGATGTGCATCTTCCATCGAATTCCTTCCACATCGGATGTTTTTTAAGTGCCTTACGCACCTCTTTATCCGACAGATCAGGAATCCTGACCTTCAGTTCATTCTCCTCTACGAATACCGGTGTATAGCTGGTGTCAGGCATCCCTTCAAAATAATGCTGGAAACTCTCATCCGTCACATGAACCTTCAGCCCTTCTTCTGAAAACTTAAGCGCCAGTGAGTAGTCATCCGTCCGGTTCGTTCCCATTGAAACACAGAAACAAGTATCGTCTCCCCCATTACACTCCATCATGGCGAACTTAACCCGCTCTCTGACACGCTGATAATAGAAATCCTCATACCCTCCGTTGCCAGCAAAAATCTTTGCCTGAATATGCTGTGCATTGATATCACAGGGATGGGCAAGTATCAGAATTGGTTTTTTAGGTCCTTTACTCTCACGGTACTCGTCTTCCGTGAAATAAAGAATTGTCTCCTGGATTGGATTGATTACCTCCTTTGCAGGATAATCTGACTTTGCATCCCATACAATCTCGCTGACATGATCCACCTGGTCATAGCGGATAATGTCGGTATCCGAAAAACGCCCTTCTTTCAGGAAACGCTTCGGGGCATAAACGCAGTAGTCCTTTTTGAGTGCGCACAGAACCTCATCGGCCTGAGCGGTATTAAGTACATAATCCATTCTGAAAGCCTCCTTTTCATTGTTGTCCCAGAGTAACCATTTAGACTTGCCTGAACTGTTTCGTTCCAGAAATTTTACTGTTCGGTCTGACCAGTAACTCCGGTATCACATTCCTATTTATCTTACCATTAATTTACTATAATAAAAAATTATTTATTATTATTATATGATAAAATATAATTATTGTTGTTATTTTCTCTCCGCAGATAAACACCAACCTTCCCTCACAAAGACTTGACATCTCTGTCCTATGAATTATAATAAAATTAGATGTTTAAACAAGTATGCCAATATAAAGGAAAATATACCATGCCAAAAGCAAAATTTGAATCCATATACAAGGATCTGAAACAAAAAATAGAAAACGGTGAATACCCTTATCAGGAGCTGCTGCCCTCTGAAAATACAATGGTGGACATATACAGCAGTTCCCGGAACACAATCCGGCGTGCCGTCCTGGAACTGGCAGAGCAGGGCTATGTACAGTCCCTGCACGGAAAGGGAGTCCGCGTAATCTATCAGCCGGTGGATCAGGCTGATTTTACGCTGGGGGGGATCGAAAGTTTTAAGGAATCCGCAGAGAGAAACCACCGGAAGACTTCCACGAAAGTCATTCAGTTCACAGAAATCACGGCCGATGCCCGAGTATCGGCAAATACAGGCTTTGCCGTGGGAAGCGAGCTGTATTATATTCAGCGGGTCCGTTATTTGGAGGATAAGGCACTGATCCTGGATATTAATATGTTTCTCAAATCTCTTGTGCCGGGGCTTACAAAAAAAATCGCGGAAAAATCCATTTATGAATATATTGAAAATGAACTGGGAATGGCTATTGTAACCAGTAAGAGAAAGATGACCGTGGAGCGTGCTACCGAAATCGACGAAAAGTATCTGGAACTGAACGATTATAACTGCCTTGCAGTTATCAGCGGCCAGACATTTAATTCTGACGGTATCATGTTTGAGTTTACCCAGTCCAGGCACCGCCCCGATTATTTCTGCTTCCAGGATACTGCAACCAGAAAGCGGGGGCCTGTATAACATCTGAGAGGAGTTTGAGACATGTGCGGACGTTATTATATTGACGACGAGACAGCCCCCGTCATTACCGGGCATCACAATGAATTTGCAGAGGAGCTGTTTACCTGGGGATTCCCCGGATTCGGCAGTAAAAGCCTGATTATCAATGCCCGGGCCGAGACTGCTATGGAAAAAAGAACGTTTAAAGACAGTGTACGTACCAGGAGGTGTGCCGTACCCGCCACTGGATTTTATGAATGGAATTCCGAAAAAGAAAAATATACCTTTCAGAACCCGGACGGCAGCATCTGCTTTCTGGCCGGGTTCTATAAGGAATATGAGGAAGGCCCCCGCTTTGTGATCCTGACAACAGAGGCCAACGATTCTATGAAGAGCGTACACAACCGGATGCCGCTGGTCCTTGACAGGCAGGAGCTGGACGCCTGGCTGTTTGACGATGATCAGACGGAGCTGATTCTCAGAAAAGTTCCCGGCCCACTGAAAAAAGACACCGAATACGAACAGCAGAGCCTGCCATTTACCAACATGTAAACAGCTCTGCCAGACATTTTCCCTTCCGGGATGTTCCGCTTTACACCGACCGGCGTCTGATTATAGACCGGCAGGCATCCCGCCAGATGTTGAAACAGGAGATGAACATTATGGAACAAATGAATTTATTTGACGACCGCAGGCAGACGGCCCCTCTTGCCAGCCGCCTGCGTCCGGATACGCTCAAAGATTTTGTGGGGCAGGAGCATTTGCTCGGAAAGGGGAAGATCCTCCGGCAGCTGATCGAACGGGACCAGATCTCTTCTATGATATTCTGGGGGCCTCCGGGTGTTGGCAAGACCACTCTTGCCAGCATTATCGCCGGACAGACAAAAGCTGATTTTATTAATTTCAGCGCCGTTACCAGCGGAATAAAAGAAATCAAAGAAGTCATGAATCAGGCCGAACAGAGCCGGCGCATGGGAATTCGTACCGTTTTGTTCGTAGACGAGATCCATCGATTTAACAAAGCCCAGCAGGATGCATTTCTGCCTTTCGTCGAGAAGGGCAGCATTATACTCATTGGCGCTACGACTGAAAATCCATCTTTTGAAGTCAATGCCGCTCTGCTCTCCCGCTGCCGCGTTTTTGTACTGAAAGCACTGGAAGAAAAGGATCTGGTGAAACTTTTGGGCCATGCCCTGGTGAGTCCTTCCGGTTTCGGCGGTCAGAATGTACATATTACGCCTGCCCAGATTGAGGCCATCGCTGCTTTTGCAAATGGAGACGCCAGAACGGCCCTGAACACACTGGAGATGGCGGTGCTGAATGGAGAAATCAGCGCAGCCGGAATCACGGTAACGAATGAGGGGCTGGAACAGTGTATCAGCAAAAAATCACTCCTCTATGATAAAAATGGAGAAGAACATTATAACCTGATCTCTGCTCTGCATAAATCCATGAGAAACAGTGATCCCGATGCGGCTATCTACTGGATGATGCGAATGCTGGAGGGCGGGGAGAATCCCCTCTATATTGCCCGCCGCCTGATCCGTTTTGCCAGCGAGGACATCGGAATGGCGGACAGCCATGCCCTGCAGGTTACGGTAGCTGCGTATCAGGCCTGTCATTTTCTGGGCATGCCGGAATGCGACGTGCATCTCACACACGCGGTCACTTATCTCTCTCTTGCTCCAAAGTCGAACGCACTCTATACCGCATGTGAAGACTGTAAAAAGGATGTCCGCAATCTGCGGGCCGAACCGGTTCCTCTGCAGATCCGCAATGCGCCTACCCGCCTGATGAAAGAACTGGAGTACGGAAAAGGATATGAATATGCGCACGATACGGAAGAAAAATTGACGCACATGCAGTGCATGCCGGATTCCCTGAAAGACCGGCACTATTATCATCCGACCGGACAAGGGGAGGAACTGCAGGTTAAAAAGAGGTTCGAAGCGATCCGGAAATGGAAAGGGGATATGCCTCCCTCAGGAGATATATAAATAGTTGATTCATTTACGTCAATGGTATATACTATGTATATACCATAACAAATGGAGGTGTTTTTATGCAGTTACAAGTTAAGGCATGGGGCAATAGTCAGGGAATACGCATCTCGAAAGATATCCTGCAGGAAGCAGATATTTCTATTGATGATGTATTAGATGTTAAAGTAGCCAACGGTATGATCACGCTGGTTAAACCATTCAGACATAAAACACTTGAAGAAAGAGCTGCCGAGTTTCAGGGAAAACTAAATTTGGACGGCGAGTATGACTGGGGTGAAACCGTAGGAAGAGAGGTTTGGTAATGAAAGAAACGTTACATCAGGGTGACATCGTCAAAATAGAAAGAATTAAGAGTCCTGTACTTGTTACGAGTAAGGACTTTTTTAATCAAACCGGCGAAATTATTGGCTGTCCTATTTTTCAAGATAGTGTGCCCAGCCCTCTCCATATTAAGATTAAAGCAGACAGCATGGAGGGATATGTCCAATGCGAAAAATTAGCTTTATTAGATCTTAATGTGAGAGGGTTTTTAAAAACAGATAGTATTTCGATGGCAGATATCATCAATATAACGGATGCGATACAAGGCATTTTTGATTATGTATAAACTGTATTGAACAAGTAAATGACCATTGCCATACAAGTATCACACGCAATCGTAGATGGTTATCATGTTGCATTGTTTTTTGAAAATTACAGGAAGAATTGAATGTTGGATAATATCAAATTTCAGTTTGTAGGATTGGGAAATTTGAATCGATGGAGATATCATGATGAAAGAGATAATCGCTTATGAGTTGTCATTTAAAGAAGCCTTAGAATACCATAATGATATACTTTGTGTTCCCTTCCAAGAAAAATATTGGGATGAATACATGCGGATTTATAATGAATGTTTCTATGAAATGAGAAAAGATTTGGAGATTGAACCAATTAATTATTATTCTAAATATTCTCAAATGAGCGATAAAATAAACACTACTTTTATTTACCTGCAAAACGGAGTTATAGCAGGGGCTGTTACTTGTTTTGGAAATGAAATCGACGAACTGATTGTCAGAAAGCCATTTCAAAGGTAGGTGAATAATGAATATCAAAAAAGTTACAGGTGAAAAAAAAGAATATATTGATTTGCTGTTGTTGGCTGATGAGCAGGAAAGTATGATAGACAAATACCTTGAAAAAGGCGAAATGTTTGTTCTGGATGATAATGGCATAAAAGCTGAATGTGTGATAACCAATGAAAACGATGGCATTTATGAGCTTAAAAACATTGCAGTGCTGCCCGAATGTCAACGTAAAGGCTACGGGAAAAACCTGATAGAATTTTTATTTAATTCTTATTCCGACTGCACTGTTCTGTATGTTGGTACTGGAGACTGTCCTTCGGCCCTATCTTTTTATAAAAAATGTGGTTTTACAGAATCCCATAGAATTAAGAACTTTTTTGTAGATAATTACGATCACCCAATGTTTGAAGATGGAATACAACTGGTTGATATGGTTTATCTGAAAAGAGAACGATAAATCCCCAATTATTTGAAAGTTCAACAGCATAGAAATGGGGAGTTGACGGAGGAATAAATCAAATGAATTATAAAATAATACGTCTAATAGAAATGCCTGAAATAAAGAATCAAGCTGCATTGGAGTTGCCGGTGCCTTATTGAATTATGTATGTATGGACATGAAGGAGAAAGGAATTGATACCTTATATCTTATAACAAATCACACCTCTTTTTATGAGCGTTATGGCTGGGAATTTTTTTGTATGGTTCAGGGAGATGGCGAACCCGAGATTACAAGAGCGTATAGGATGTATATACATAGAAGCAGCATCTGAGCGGCATCCTAATTAGAAGTGTGATTTCCGATAGGAGAAGCCATTAGCTGACGATTCCAAATAATAACTCGGTGTTTAGAAAGGAAATCTCATATGAAAAGATATATTGCCTTGTTAAGGGGAATAAATATTGGCGGTAAAAACAAGATAGACATGAGTAAATTAAAAGAGGCATTTGCAGAACTTGGTTTTACAGATATTACAACTTATCTTAATAGTGGTAATGTAATCTTTTCAAGTGTTATTGATGATAAAAACGTTCTTTCCAACAAAGTTAAACGAATAATAAAAGATAGATTTGATTTAGATATTCCAGTTTTTATTGTTTTGCAGGAAAAATTAAAAGAACTATTAATTAATGCTCCTGATTGGTGGGGAGATAGTAATAAGGAAATATACGACAACATTATATTTCTTTTGCCCCCTTTATCTTATGAAGAGTTTTTTGATGAAATCGGCAAGCCGAAGGCGGAATATGAGAAAGTGCATAATTACAAAAATGTAATTTTCTGGTCATTTAGCCGGAAGGATTATCAGAAAACAAATTGGTGGTCAAAGACAGCCAGTGCAAATGTTAAGGACAAGATTACAATACGAACAGCAAATACTGTAAGAAAAATAGTTGGGCTGTGATATAAAGCAGCAAGGCCGTTTGAAAGCTGATAGCCTGACAGCATCCAGTCTTCTCTATTGCAACAGAGATCGTTGAGAGTACAATTTTCATTTGGAAAACATATAGTGGCTCAGTTGTCAAGACAAAAATCTAAGATTTTTATAATGAACTGATATGGTGGACAAGTTACAAGGAACA